>JAIMAU010000004.1 GCA_023511795.1 Armatimonadota bacterium
GTGTAGGGCCCGTGATCAACGAACCACCGAGGTTTCGGAAAATCCCAATGCGCCACTGCTTTGCCCCCAAAAATTGACGCATTCGCCCATCGATTTGCCCCTTCCCACAATTCCTTCAACCAGTAGGGGGAAAACAATACATCATCATCTGCATATGCTATGATTTCCCCCTTTGCTTCCAAAATAGCCCGATTTCTAGCATTGGAAAGTCCCTGACGCTCTTCAAACACATATCGAACACCTGGGTGACTTGAAAAAAATTCAGCTACTTCCGGCGTATCATCGGTGGAGCCATTATCAACCAGTAGCAATTCGTATGGTATGCTTTCTAGATGCTCCTGTTTAAAAAAGCTGTCAAGAGCATCCTTCAACATATCACTCCGGTTGTATGTACAAATTGCAATAGTAATCATAATAAACCCAAATTCAGGCAACCATGGCAGCACGGTTTCCAAGCACTTCGTGGTAAACCTCCTCCAAAGAGTCAATAGAGCGTTCCCAAGTAAAGTTCTTCTCCACATAGTGCCTGCCGAGCATGCCTAGCGTTTTTCGACGATCACTGTCGCGCATAAGGCAAACTATTGCCTCTGCCATTCCACTAGGGTCCGACGCAACAATAACGCCGTTCTCCTCGCAAGCCCCAATACCGCCATTCGCAGCTGGCGTCATCACCACCGGAACACCCATTGCCAAAGACTGGAGCACTTTATTCTGCATTCCAGAAGCAAATCTCAAAGGAGCAACTGTTGTAGCACATCGCCAAATATAAGGACGGACATCATCTACAGTGCCGGTAACGACAACACCGTCTTGATTGTTAAGTTTCTGCACCTCAGGCAAAGGATTCTTCCCAACAATGTAAGCCTTTGCAGCTGGGGACACTTCGCGCACTAATGGCCATACCTTATTTGCAAAATATACAGCGGCATCTACGTTAGGAATGTAATCCATTGCACCTACAAAGCACACCATATGCCTGTCATACATTTTCTCACATTGCTGGTAGTATTCCAGGTCAACACCATTTGGCACAACGGCTATTTTCTCTCGAGGGCAGTTAATTGCTGCTGCATCTCGCTCAGAAATTACCAACACCCTATCTGCAAACGAACCAATGAATGCCTCCATCTCCCGATAGCCCTTCAGCCACCACCATGACCTTAGCCAACCACCATGCAATGGCGACTGCAGTGACACTGCATCGCAGATGTCAACCACCACAGGAATTCCCTTAATTCTAAAACAGTGCCTCGCAGTGGGCATATTAGCATGTATAATATCCGGCTGGAAATTTTCGATTGAACGTATCAATGCCTTTTCAAAATCATAATCAAGCCACCAAGGCTCCACATTAAATGACAAAGACCAAAGCATTCGGTTTGCAAATCTAGTTACTTTTGATGCACATGGCGGCTTCAACTGGATGACCTCGATGCTGTCAACGAAATCCTCGAGTCGCCGGATATCCTCGCTTGTCCAAGTAACTTGGCTCGTACACACTAAGAGCCGCACCAAATTCTTTCTGGCTAATCCCTTTAGAAAGCGGTAATGCCTTAGGTCTCCAGTCATCTCCGAAACAGGCAGAATATGGCTTAAATACAAAATTCTCATGATATTGAACTCCGCAGAGCCTTCATAAAGCCGTATACACCTGGCATGTAAAGGCGAAAAAGATGCTTCAGTATATTCTCTTCACCATCGTTGAATGATCTAGTTGCCAATCTATAAAGAGCATACTTCTTGGCTTTGGATAGGTTGCCAATCTTCTCAAAATGGGTTGATAATAAATAGTATCTTCTTGAAATTGCAGGCCGAATTATCGACCTATGTCTGCCGTGAAAATAGTTATCCACTAACCCATAGATCTTCAGCTCACCTTGAAGAAATAACTCACCCTTGGGGCCAAACTTTGCCGCGCCGCCTGCTGTGGCCGCTTCAGTTCGTCTGCGATAAGCACCCATGGTTTGTTTGATGTAGCCAATCTTTCCGAACTGAGAGAGAATGACAAAAAATGGCCAATCACCAAACGGCAGGTCATAATACCAGTCTGGGAATTGCCGAATGAAGCCATTCCTAAAAACCACGGATGACGTGGGGATAAAGTTGTCCCTTAAAATATCCTCGATATCCATCGTCTCAGGTCGCTCGTTCTGGATATAAACTGGTTCCCCAGTACAATCCTCAAAAACGTTCTCAACGTCATGAAAACACATGATACACTCCGGATGGCTATCTAGGTAATCAACCTGAGTTTGCAGTTTTCTAGGCGACGTCCAGTAATCATCGCCATCCAATAAAGCTATATATTGACCTCTGCAAATTGCCAAAGAACGAGTGAAGTTCCTGTTCGCACCGATATTTTGCTCGGCACAAGGCGCCACCATTTTGTTGGGATACCTTTGCATGTATTCATTGATTATTTCTCGCGTTCCATCGGTTGAGCAATCATCGCCAACTACAATTTCAAAGTCGAAATTTGTCTCTTGAGAAAGTACGCTATCGATTGCCTTCCTGATGTATTTCGCGTGATTATAAGTAATCATTAAAACACTTAAACGCATCTCAACACCAAAGCTGTAATTTTCGCCTCGTATCAGGCAGCCATGACAAATTCCCCTAACAAACGCTCCTTAATCTCCCCTCCGTTTATTACAGCAGTCTGAATGATCTCGCAAACCTTGGCAATCTCCTTTGGCCCAACAGCAGTTCCAGTTGGGAGAAGAAGCACTCTCCGGCATAATTTTTCCGTCTCTGGTAACACAAGTCCAGCATGCGGAAAATACGACTTATAGGGCTCCATTCGGTGGCAACCAGGATAAAAGTAGCGGCGTGCGATGACATTTTCCGCATGTAAAATTCTCACAAGAAGGTCTCTATCTATTCCCGCTTGTCCTTCGTCGATTTCCAGCACGACATATTGGTAATTGCATTTTTCCGACTCGTCATAGGTAACCATGGTTACTCCAGGAATTCCAGCAAGCTGTCGCCGATACAACAAATAATTACGCTTATTGATAGCTATAACTTCTTCCATACTCTCAAGCGATGTTAAGCCCATAGCTGCCGATATTTCGCTCATCTTACCATTCGTGCCAATATAAATCACATTATCATACCCAGCAAACCCGAAATTTTTCATAAGTCGAATTTTATTAGCAAGTTCATCGTTGTTGGTAGTGACCGCACCACCCTCAAAGGTATTCAAAAACTTAGTGGCATGAAAACTGAATACTTCTGCTTCTCCGAAGTTGCCAATCATCGTACCATTATATGAGCAGGCGAACGCATGGGCGGCGTCAAAAATTAACCTCAGGCCATGTTTGTCGGCTATGCTTTGAAGGGCCTCAACATCACAAGGTCTACCCCAAATGTGAACTCCTATGATGCCCGTTGTGCGAGGCGTGATCATATCCTCTACTCGGTTCGGATTAATGTTATGGGTCAGCGGGTCGATGTCACAAAATACGGGGGTAATCTCTTGCCACTGAAGCGCGTGCGCGGTAGCTATAAATGTAAAAGCAGGTACAATTACCTCTCCTTTTAAGCCGAGCGCCTTGATAACTATCTCCAAGGCAACCGTGGCATTGCACATCGCTATGCAGTGCTTTGCGCCTGTCAGTTCCGCAATCTTTTGCTCGAATTCCTCAACGTAGGGTCCATGATTGGTTAACCATCGTCTGTCTAGCATTTCTCCTATGCGTTCTAGTAGGCGCTCACGATTGCCAATATTAGGCCGACCAACATGAAGCTTTTCGCTAAACGTCGGGACACCGCTAAAAATCGCCAAAGAGTCAACCTGCGACTTCATTTGTGCCTCCTTGCCCTTTCGTCAAAGCCCAATCATTAGAGCATATTCCCATAACAACGACGTCTTTGAATGCACCACCCTTGAACGCATGCTGTCGAAGCCGGCCTTCTACTGCAAACCCGCATTTTTCATATGTCCGGATTGCAGGTTCATTGTCTGCCAAAACAAATAAGTAAACCCTATGGAGTCCTAGATCTTGGAACGCGTGCCGTAGCATCTGATTAACTGCTATAGTTCCATACCCATTTGAGCGTTCGTTCGGTTCACCAATAAAAATATGAAGTTCAGCCCTACGTGAAACCCAGTCAATATTTCTGAGGTAGACATTGCCAATATGCCTACCGCCATCTGTCAAGCAAATTGCCAGACTTACCTCGTTAGCAGAATACGACGATGCTTTTCGAAGCCACTCTTCCTCACTAGCTCTGCTAACATACCTAAACACGCCACCCAAAGACTCATATAGCTTGGGGTCATTGTGCCACTTATAAGTCCTCTCAAGATCATCAGGTTCAAGGCATCTTAGGTAAACTGGACACATCGCTCACCTTAATTAGAGTTTTTTTATTTTGTTTTCTACCCAAATTCACCAAGACGATAAGTAGGAAAGTAATCTGTCTGTGTGATGCCCTTTGCATCAACAATCTGCCTGTATTTAATCGGAGTCAAAATAGCTCCACAAAAATAAGCCATTCTCGTACCAGATGCCCAACCTCGCTTGAAAGCAGCAAGTCCCTCTGACGCACCATCATGAACGCCTGGAACGCCCCCTGTATCAACCCATCGGATTTTTCCCTTGGAAAGATGCTCAAAGGAAGCCCAAGTCATTGCATAAGAAGCTCTGGTCTTATAGCCGATTTCACTCATTGACATCAAATGACCATAAGCAATATCCCCATGCACATAGTAAGTCTGAAGGCCAACCGTAATACCTTGATATACCGCCCGAAACATTTGGAATCCTGGAACTCTAAATTGGTCTGCAAATGACTTCTTTGAAAATGCTTTTATGCCCGTTAGCCCCTCACGCTCAACGAGACCCCCATAGAGCGTCACCCATTCATCCAAATGCTTAAGTGGGTCCTCACACAACTCCACTTTAATCTCTCTGAGTGCTCGCCTTGCCCAATAGCGGTGCTTCTCTGCAACAAAACTAGCCAACGGCTGGCTTAGATCTGCAACAAAGTGCTCCTTAAAAGGTTTAACAACGTCAAAGCATTCTTGGAGGTAAGAGATATCATAATCACCAAATGGGTCTGCTACGAGTGCTATGCTAACCAAGTCATTCCTTAGGTTCTCAATATCCTTTTTTAAGTTTGACCAATCACGACATTGGAAAATCGGATAACAACCCATAGCGTCTCTCTCGGATGTGCCAGGAATCTGCCGCTCTAGAACCCATGCGCCACATTCTGGCAGTTCTCGCGGAACACCGAACTCCGAAAGTGATTTTGCATAATCCGGATGGAGGTAACCAGTCACCTGTAAACTTCCTTTCTAATTATGCTAGCGACACGATTCATATCATCAGCGCTGTATCTTTGATCGCATGGTATCATCATAATATCGCCAGCTAGTCGGTGGCTTTCCCGAAATTCTTGCGGAACAACGCCCGCTATTGGCCAGTGAACAGGCGGATAGATATCCTCAGCAAAAAGAACCTCCCTAAGGCTGTCGCGATTTCTAACCCTTATCGGAAACCCAAGTGGCACGATGCCTTTTGAGAGATTTGGAAACACAGCAATCTCCTTAAGACATTCAGCAAGCACAAGATAGTTTTCAATTCGCCGTCTTGCGATTTCTTGGTAGTTGAACGCATACATCAACAGAACTCTCGAAAGTTCGCTCATCGAATAGCGTGCCGCCTTATTCTCAGCTTCAACCTCTTTATAAAGGTCGTACCATTCGCGAGAACCACCACAAATGTCAAACTGCCATCTAAGGATTAGTGAGGTTACTGATTTCATCCACCAATCTGCAGGTGGGCGCTCAAGTTGAATGTCAGAAACATTTATCTCCTGTGTATTAATGTTTAAAATTCCACCGTCGGGTATACCTAAGAACTTTCTTGGACTAAACACTACGAAGTCCGCCAGCTTTCCGACACCATTTGTTAGCAACGCCTGGCAAGCATCCTCTAAAACCCATGCTCCCCTATTCTTAGCATCAACTATATATTCTGTGCTGAAATGCCATCCAAAGTAGTCAATAAAAATAACCAAATCGCCCTCTTTTACTTCATTCATCCAGCCATCATGGTCGGGTTGTAAGTTGTAGTTCACAGGAAAGAATCGAACTTTCTGCATTTTTATCCCACTTAGGATAGTGTGGCATAAATACGATGGCACCCAAATATTAGCTGGCAATAATAAGTCAGCTACCAATGCTATGCATGACCGCGCGTTTGACATTAGAATGCTGTCTTCCTTCATAAAAGGAGGGAGACAACTTCGTTCTTGAGCAAGTGGGAAACCAAACATACCTCCAATTATGCTCATATCAGCCCAAAATCCCTCGAAATGAAATCACAATCTTATACAATCGAAGCAGTATCACGAGATGGCAACCCTGGAATCACTAAATCCGTAGTCCAGTCGAGTTTAGGGCGCACTACTCCTTCGACCTTGCCCCGCCATTCACCCCGAGTCTCTGGGTCGTCAAAAATATCGAAAGCTAATATATCCTCATGGGTGTAGATTACTTTCCCACCATCTTTTACAACCATGAGGTTGACACGATACGTGTTGTCGTTCATTAGGTCACCGGGTATGCAGCAGATGGTGCGGAAAAGACCTACTGGAAATGGCCGCCCATGCCAAACCGGCTCATTGACGGGCGCTGGATTTATCACCAGGACCCCTTGTGCATTATAGATATGCAGACATAGGTGAATACGTGCGTCAGGTTCGAGGTTCCAGTAATCAAACTCAAGTCTGAAAGGCGTATGAACGGTAATTTGTCCGCCTCCGTTCTCGGCTCGCGCACAAGCGCGGCAAATTCGCACCTTATCATTTCCTGGGGCAGTTGAAATATCATCCCAAACCTGTTCGGTTAGGAAAGTTGCGTCTGCTTGGAGGTAATCTGCCACGACTTTTGATGCCTCCCCAATTTCAGCTATTCGGCCGTGGTCTAACCAAATGGCTCTTCCACAGAGGCTCTGCACTGCTGCCATGTTGTGACTCACAAAAATTACTGTGCGTCCACTTGTAGTCACTTCGCCCATTTTCCCCAAGCATTTCTTTTGGAAGGCAATATCACCAACAGCTAAGACCTCATCCACAAGCAGGATTTCTGGGTCAAGGTGTGCAGCTACGGCAAACGCAAGGCGAACATACATTCCCGAGGAGTATCTTTTGACTGGTGTATCAAGGAACCTTTCGATTTCAGAAAATTCAACAATGTCGTCGAATTTTCGCTTTATCTCGGCCCTGCCCATGCCGAGAATCGCTCCATTAAGAAAGATATTTTCGCGACCAGTTAGTTCAGGATGAAAGCCAGTGCCAACCTCCAATAAGCTTGCAACTCGCCCATGTATTGTAATCTTCCCAGTGGTAGGGCAAGTGATTCGGCTGACGATTTTAAGTAGGGTGGATTTACCGGCGCCATTTCGTCCTACAACCCCAAGCCTCTCACCTTGCCCAACCTCAAAATTGACATCTTTAAGAGCCCATAATTCATTCGAAAGTCCGTCTTGTTTTGGGGCGCGTCCATTCAAACGGCAAAGCGCTTTCCGTGCCGCATCCCAAATGATATCGCGAAGGGTATCATAACTTTCCCTGTCCGGCATCCGGCGCCCTAGAACATATTTCTTTCCAAGTCCTTCTACTTTTACGATGCTATCCATAGTTATCAAATTATATCTGCAAAATCGCGTTCCATTTTCCTGAAATGACGAAGCCCGGTAAACAAAACAAGTAAGGTCAGAGCCACGGAAAGTGCAAAACCTGGCCAGTATAGATTAACATTACTCCCAATGATCGCCCATCGGAAACCATCTATTACTCCTACCATAGGGTTGGCTGAATACAACAGTCTCCATTTTTCAGGAATGATATTACTGCTGAAGCCGACGGGTGAAATATATAAACCCATCTGCGTAAGGAATGGGACAATGTATCGAAAATCACGGTACTTCACATTTAGAGCCGACGCCCACAATCCAACACCAAAAGCTGAGAGCACCGCCAGAGCTAAAAAAGCTGGCAGAACAATTATTCGCCAGCTAGGAACAAAATGGTAGAAAACCATTAAAAAGCAAAGAATCACGAATGAAAGAAAGAAATCGATTAGGTTTACAATTACTGTGCTTGCAGGAATTATTACACGCGGAAAATAAACCTTTGTGATTAAGCCAGCACTAGCAACTACACTCCCGCTACAATCATTGAGTGAACCGGCAAACAACTGCCATGGTAGCATAGCGGTGAAAACGAGAATTGGATACGGCACGCCTCCAGAAGGGAGTTTAGCAAGCTTTCCAAAAATTATAGAAAAGACAACCATTGTTAAAACTGGTCTAAGTACACTCCAGGCAACTCCTATCACCGTTTGCTTGTACCTCACAAGAACATCTCGCCATGATAAGAAAAAGAAAAGCTCCCGGTAGCGCCATAGGTCAGCCCAATAATGGTGCTCTTCGCGTCCCGCCTCAATTACCAGTGTATGCTGGAACTTATGAGTCAAAGTTTACTCCGTCTGAATTAGACCTTCGTTTGTAATGTGCAATGGCCTAGCGGTAACAAACAATGCCCAGAGGAACATGCCTGGCGTCCTTATAGACCTTTACCCTTAGCCTTTACTATACAAAACATATATTCCAAAGCGAATTTTAAATGTTTTCTATCCATTAACTGCTACTTTTAAAACAAATGGGCAAGCATTTTGATTGTAGCCTAACAACAACCAAAAGGCGTCAATTACTTGCTTATTCAATGTTTCCCTGTTTCTCAATGTGGGAATATCACTTAAAAATTAAACCAGCGGGAGGCCTAGTCTGAGTAGGTACTATAACCGGAAATTAGCAAGTTTTGTATTACTCCTCATTTTATGTAGCCTAACACCAATCACGCTTCATGCACAGCGAGTATTGGTAGTTACAACGGAGCAATATTTACCCGAGCAATGGGCGTTACCAATCTATAACGGCGAATTCATAATAGCCGACCTTGTCGGAGCAGGATTACCATTTGATGTAGTCACATATGGCAGATTTGTAAATATGGATTTAGGCGACCATGACATAATCTTCCTCAGCGGTCATACATCACCCACAACAGTTAGCGCAGTTTATGCAAAATGCCAGGCCGCATTATCTGAAGGTCGAAAGATATTTATAAACGGCGAACTGCCATACATGCGTTTTTCAACGGAAGGCATACTTCGGGAATACATAAGATTCGGCTTAGACCTCTTCAACGTACAAGATGGTGGCCTTCAATCTGTATCTGGTACACCTATTGTGCCATCGATTATTGAGAAAGACCCAATCGTTACGGCGGTCTCTCTGCCGCCTACTCAATTCAACACGTTTCTTTTTACTACCCAACCCGATATGACCATAAAGTTTGGGGAACATGCAGTTGGGTTCCTTTACCCACAAGGAGGAGCTATAGATGCTTATAGTAACCATACTTTACATTTGTTAGACTATGGGAAGGTTGCAAACTATCTTCGTTATGGAAATCGTCCTCCAATAGGGTTTGCAAATGACCGTATAGAAGGCACTCCAATCGTATCCATTGAAATCCATGCTGATCTCACAAACAATCTGCCCGCAATTGATGCTTTGGAACAAATAGCAACCCAGTACAATATAAAAATGACAGCGCTACTTGTTTATAATTTTCTAACCCCTGAATCAATCGAGAAATGGAATAACATTAGTCCACTTTTTAGCATCGGCTCACATTCTAGATCGCACCATTGGGATTGGACGCCGCGTGATATTTATGTTGAAGTCATAAGCGCCATTGCCGACCAACGAATACTAATTCCCAGAACGATTGACTACTTTAATTTTTCAGGAATGATGAATCCTACTTTACAACAGATTGAACAACTCTACCCCACAAGCATACTTTTTGGAGCCCGTGGTGCCGACCCCAGGAATTGCAAGCTCCCCTCTGGCGAAGACATGATTCTTCAGGGGATTCCAATCAAAAGGCATTGGTTTCAAACTCTTGCGCAATCCACCACTGTACCGTTTTGCCTATCACAAACGATGCCAGACGACATCACACTTTGGCTATATGGATACAACTACTATGAAGAACTAAGAAAAGTTTACCAAGCAAATCTAAAATACGGCTTATACACATACGGCTTTATCCACGATTTAGAGTTCGCACCAGACAGCAACTACTATACTGATGGCGTCCCTCTAGCCGATCTCGTTAGAGCCGGTATTGCATACATGGTTGACCAAGGCGCGAAGTTTATACCCACAGAAGACCTTGTCCGCAGACTTCGGGACTTCATAGGGGGCCGTATTTTCTATACCTCTAACCCCGATGGAAGCGTAACTGTTACCGCAATCAGACCGGAAGGAGTTTTAAATGAGATAAAGGTAGGCGTTAATGGCGACCGAGTACCCTATGCCTATGGAGAATCCGTATTGTCTCAGCACCAAACAGAGGAGCGAGTTTATATTACTCTAAAACCAGAGACCACTAGCACCATAACTATCCGATGGTTAAAACCTGGCACACCACTGCCCCCCGTTGTTACTGCTCCCAAAGGATATATATCTAATGCGTCCATTGCAGAGTGGGAGGAAGCCGAGAAACAAGATGCAATTTATGAATACCAATATGCCGTTGGAACTCAACCTGGCAGCACAGATGCGCTTGATTGGACTTCTGCCGGAACCTCAAATTCCGCCGTGCTGACCGATGCAAATTTAACCCATGGCGAAACTTATTATGTATCCGTAAGAGCTCGGTATTCAGATGGCGACTGGAGCGACCCTGGATCTTCAGAAGCCCTTATGGCTGACCTCACACCACCGCCACCACCATCAGTCACCGACGATGGCGTAGAACAAATCTCCACTTCTTGTCTTCGTGCAAACTGGACAACTTTCGATCCTGAATCTGGAATATCATGCTATCAATATGCTGTTGGCACTACGCCAGGCTCGATGGATATAAAAGACTGGACATTGACCGATGAAACCCAAATTGAACTAACCGATTTGAACCTTACACCAGGTGAGACATATTACATTTCCATCAAGGCATGCAATGGCTCAAACCTCTGGGGATTGCCTGGAGTTTCTGATGGGATATACATCCTACCTTGTGATTCTGTAACAATTGGCACTGCCCGACGGTCGCCAGATGGAAGGCCAGTCCATCTTTCAAACGGCATCGTTACAGTAGTATTTCAAGATGAATTTTATATTGAGGACGCCAACAGGGCATCAGGAATAAAAATACTATCCAATGCGCTTGTAAACGTGGGTGATATTGTAGAAGTCAAAGGGAAAGTAACAGGTAATGAAGTGGAACGGTTCATAACTAACGCAGAAGTAACATCTATTGGTACTGGTGCCGCGATCGAACCAATTTTTATGTGCAACTATTCAGTGGCGGGAGCCGCCGATGATATAGTCCCTGGTGCTACTGGTAGCATAAGTCTGAATAATGTTGGCTTATTAATAACAACTACAGGGCGAATTAAAGCAATAGCTTCGGACCATATTTATATTTCCGACGGTTCCGTTCCCAGAGAAGGAGTAACTCGGTCAGGAATAAAGGTTCTAGTATCTAATACAACCAACTTGGAGATAGGAATGCTAGTAGCAGTTACAGGCATTAGTAATCTTGAAAAAGAAGGCGAAACCCTAATGCGAGTAGTTCGCACCCGCGCACCCACTGATATAGCTATCCTTGCACCCTAAGCGCTTTTATGTAGAATATTCGGTGGCTTTTCAAGAAGACGATAATACGTATCTCTTTTGCAAGGTACAAAACCAGCTTCTTGAATTGCCGACCGAATCTCATCCTCAGTTAGCCGAAAGTTAACACCTGCCGCAGCCACCACATTTTCTTCAATCATAGTGCCACCAAGATCATTTGCTCCGAAAAACAAGGCAATTTGTCCAATTTTTAACCCTTGTGTGACCCATGACGCTTGAATGTTAATAAAATTATCCAAAAACAGACGAGAAATCGCGAGAGTCCGAAGATAGTCATGACCACCTACACTTGAGCCATTCAAAGCAGTGTTCAAAGGTTGAAATGTCCATGGGATAAATGCTGTAAAACCGCCAGTTCGGTCTTGCAAATTGCGGATTCTTGCCAAATGCTCGATTCGGTTGGCATATGTCTCGATATGGCCAAACATCATTGTAGCTGTTGTAGGCATGCCAAGCAGCTGGGCTGTTTCCATCACCTTAATCCACTCATCAGCAGTGCACTTATTGGGGCTGACCAAAACTCTAGGACCATCCGCTAGTATTTCAGCCCCGCCGCCTGGAAGCGAATCTAAGCCAGCATCCTTAAGTCGGCGAATGGTTTCTTCAATGCTTATATTCGAAATCCGCGCTATGTGCACAATCTCTGGTGGAGAAAAAGAATGCAAGTGGATATTGAATCGCTCCTTTATCCTGCGAACGAGTGACTCGTAGTATTCAATCTTTAGCGTTGGGTGCAATCCACCTTGCATAAGGATTTGGGTCGCACCTAGTTCAACTGCCTCCGCAATTTTTCTGTGGATTTCATCTTTAGAGAGCAAATAAGAATCTGGTGAATCGGCGCTCCGAAAAAAGGCGCAAAACTTGCATTTCGATACACAAATATTTGTGTAATTGATGTTTCGGTCGCAAACATAAGTCCTGTATGGCTCCGGATGCATCCGCCTGCAAACCGCATCAGCAGCTAAACCCAGCTCTGCAAGAGAAGCCTTCTCAAAAAGAAGATTTCCCTCTTCGCAGCTAATCCTGTTTCCCTCAACTGCCTTATCCAAAATTGCTAGAACAGCCTTCATATGGTTAGAGCTCTGTTGCGTCACCAAAAAACTTTATTGGAACTGAGGGAATATTCACTCCCAGCTGGCGAATTTTCCCCTGGAAAACCTCTAAAGATTCCAGATGCTCCTTAGTAAGATTATAGTCCATAATCTCGCTAAGGTAATGATAGCATTTCTCATAAGATAGCCCTAGTCTCTGGGATTCCGATTCAGCGATTGTGCTCAGTGTATCAAGCCCATTCTGTTTAGCTCTCTGCAGTATTTTTGTTAGCTCTGATGAAGCCATTTCAGGATTGACAGCCCAAACAGCAAATACAAAAGGGAGGCGAGTCAGCGAAAACCATTCTGAACCCAAGTCTATCTCAGCCCAACGTCCTGGCGGAACTTTCATCGTTGTATCGCCAATGACTACTGCTGCATCACAAACACTCAGCATTTCATCTACCCGTGGCTGCATTGGTATAAATTGGGGCGTCAGATTGTATTGTTCACGAAGTATAACCTTTGCAAGTAAGACAGATGTAAGCGAGCTCGTGTCGAGTGCAACCCTCTTGGCTTTCTCGATTTTGTTCTTGTAGAAAATCTTGACACTTTCTGCTATTCCGCGACATGAAATACTTATTTTAGGTACGATTTGCAGGTTTGGATTCATAAAGCAAGCAACCGATGATACTAATCCCGCAGCAATTTCATCTTCCCTGAGCATGTCTGCCAACCTGGAGGGAACATCAACAACGAGTTCAACCTTCGATTCAGAATCCAGACCATAAGTAAGAGGTTTGCCATTTAAATATGGAATTGTCCCAAGCCTAAATTTCAATGCCTTACCTCATTGTAAAGCGTATCGCGCTCCACGGGAACCGTGCCTGTCTCGGAGATTAACCGCGTAATTTCGGCTACCGACAGGCCCTCAGGGGTTTCAGCGCCAGCCGAATGAGTGATTTTTTCCTCAACAACAGTGCCGTCGAAGTCATCAGCTCCGAAGCTCAGAGCAACTTGGGCAAGTTTTAACCCAAACATAATCCAGAAAACCTTAATATGCGGAAAATTGTCAAGCATCAAGCGCGATACTGCTATGATTTTTAGGTCCTCAACGCCCGACGACCGCTTACTTTGATGCTCAAGCTCAGTACCTTTTGGATGGAATGAGAGAGGGATAAATGCCAGAAATCCAGAGGTCTCGTCTTGAAGTTCTCGAAGGCGCATCAAATGGTCGATTGTTTCTTCTGGCGTTTCAACATGATGATAAAGCATGGTTGCATTGCTTTTAATTCCTAATTCATGCGCAGTTCGCATTACATCCAGCCATCCCTCTGCGGGCAGCTTCTCAGCACATAACTGAGCCCGCACACGCGGTGAAAACACCTCGGCTCCACCTCCAGGAAGCGACCCAAGCCCAGCATCACGAAGTTTGATTAGAACATCCCTCACACTCAATCCAGATATACGCGAGAAATGTTCAACCTCAACCGCAGTAAATGCCTGCAGATGAACATCCGGCATTCGCTTTTTTAGCTCAGAAAGCATCATCAGGTAGTAATCAAAAGGCAAGCTGGGATGGAGGCCACCAACTATGTGCAATTCAGTAAAATCAACTTCGCGCTTGGCGACCTCAGCCTTTTCTATTACCTCTTCAATTGTAAGTGTATATGCTCCGGGCTCGCTTTCGCTTTTCGAGAATGCGCAGAAGCGGCAGCGGTTCTTGCAAACATTCGTGTAATTGATATGGCGATTGACAACATAGTAAGTTCGATTACTATTTAACCGCCGCCTTATGACGTCTGCCATCCAACCAATTACAGGAAGATTGTTAGATTTTAGTAGCCGCACACCGTCGTCGAAGCTGAGACGCACCCCCTGCTCTACCTTTTCAACAATGTCGCCAATGTCAGATTCAAGTGCTAATCTTCTCACATCATGCCCTTTCTAATTAGGAGGTCGAGCACTGTAAATATCAGGAGTCCAATGCTAACCAAACCGTTGGTGTTGAAGAAAGCTACATCTACTTTGCTGATATCATGCGGTTTTACAAGGCTCTGCTCATATATCAATAACGCCGCTGCCGCTGCCGTCCCTACAAAATACATTCCCCCAAGAGACATTACGGCACCAAATAGAACAAGCAGTGTAATTGCAGCAAAATGGAAAAGTCTTGACACCATTAGCGACCGACGAATACCCAAAAAGCGCGGAATTGAAAATAATCCTTGTGCACGATCAAATTCGATGTCCTGCAAAGCATAAATTATGTCAAAGCCTGCAGTCCAAAACATTACTGCTGCCGAAAGCACGATTGGCGCAAGATTAAACTGACCTCTAACAGCAATCCATGCGCCAACAGGAGCAATTCCAAGCGCTAAACCAAGTACAAGATGCGTAAGCGAGGTAAAACGCTTTGTATATGAATATCCAAGGATTACGATAAGAGCGACCGGAGAAAGTGCAAATGCAAGTGGATTCAGCATATATGCGGCAAAGACGAACGCAGCGGCTGAAAAAAGCGTGAACAACCATACTTCGCTAAGACTCAAAACACCTCTTGGAAGCGCTCTATCCGCGGTGCGTGGGTTCAACCTATCGTATGCAATATCAGCAATGCGATTGAATGCCATTGCTGAACTGCGCGCTCCAACCATTGCTACCAGTATCCAGAAAATAACCCTTCCTTCAGGCAAGCCATCGGCTGCAAGCACCATGCTTATTAAGGCAAAAGGGAGGGCGAAAACCGTGTGTTCAAATTTTATCATCTCTAGGATTGTCTTTAGCTTTCGCAATCCTCGAAATGCAAGATACTTCATTTGCTTGCTCTCTCCCACTCAGGAAGCGCCACATGTGTGATTCCCAATTGCCGCATCACACGGCAGACAACAAAGGAAACTAGGTCTTCTATTGTCTTCGGATTGTGGTAGAATCCCGGAGCCGCAGGAAGTATGGTAGCCCCAGCCTCCGCAAGCATGGTGAGGTTCCTCAGGTGAATTAAGTTAAGCGGGGTTTCGCGAATCACAAGGATAAGAGGCCTCCGTTCTTTTAGACACACATCCGCCGCGCGCGTTACCAAATCATTTGAAACACCGCTAGCAATTCGCCCTACGGTGCCCATCGAACATGGAATAATTACCATGCCTTCGTGTTTTACCGACCCACTGGAAGGAGGAGCAGCAAGGTCAGTCGGAGAAAAGATTTCAACTTTCTTGTAATATCCACCTAATAGCGACTGAGCATCTACTTTATCTGTTGGAAAATCGATTCCAAGTTCAGTTTTAATGACAGCAGTAGCATTCTCGGTCAACGTAAGGTATATCTTCTCATAATATTCCAAAATTGCCTCAAGGAAGCGAACAGCGTAGATGCTCCCGCTTGCACCTGTTATCGCCATTACCAATTTTCGCTCGTCTTCGTTTACCATGTTTACAATCCCAATTGGTCCCATAAGTTGTTTATTTTTGCAACTACCTCTGGATCCATTTGTATTTCGTCCGGCCACTCGCGATCAAACCCTTCGCCGGGAAGCTTCTTCGTGGCATCTATACCCATCTTGCTTCCGTAACCCAAAAGCCTAGATGCGTGGTCAAGGATATCAACTGGGCCCATTACAAACTCAATATCTCTTTGAGGATCGATATTATTCCCTACCCGCCAAAGCACTTCGCTGAGGTCGTGAACATTTACATCGTCATCCACAACTATTACTATCTTTGTTAACGCCATTTGCCCTAATCCCCAGAGCGCATGCATAACCTTTCTGGCTTGCCCGGGATATTGCTTGCGAATTGAGACAACCGCCAAGTTGTGGAATACGCCTTCAATTGGGAGATTCATATCAACAATTTCGGGAACCTGAAGACGAATTAGCGGAAGGAATATGCGCTCTGTTGCCTTTGCCATGAAACAATCTTCTTTGGGCGGCTTGCCAACTATTGTCGCTGGGTATATAGCGTTTTTCCGTCGTGTGATGCATGTTACGTGAAAAACTGGAAACTCAGCCTGGAGAGAGTAGTAGCCGGTATGATCTCCGAACGGCCCCTCTATTCTTCTTTCGCCTGGTTCTACATAGCCTTCTATAACTATTTCAGCATCCGCCGGAACTTGGATGTTGACTGTTTTGCACTGGACCATTTCCACTGCCTTCTTGCGAAGGAAACCTGCAAAGAGTATCTCATCGAAATTATCGGGGAGTGGCGCTGTTGCTGCATAAGTAAGCGCTGGGTCGCCGCCAAGCGCCACGGCTATTTCCATGCGTCGTCCCAGCCGCTCATACCCTGCATAGTGCCTTGCGCCCACTTTGTTTGGATGCCAGTGCATCCCAGTTGTTCGCTCGTCATAGACATGCATGCGATACATTCCGACATTGCGAACACCAGTATATGGGTCAACCGAAAAAACCATGGGAAGGGTGATAAAACGCCCTCCATCGCCCGGCCAACATTTTAAAATTGGCAGCTCATATAAGGAAGCATCGTCCGTCTGCACCACTTCTTGGCAAATGCCTGACTTTACAATTTTTGGTGCGTATGAAGCAAGCTTGCCATATTTAGGAATCATCATTAACTTGCCAAGAAGGGTCTCAGGAACTTCTGGCTGAAGTAGGTCGGCAATCTCATATCCTATATCATCCAAGTTTGTTACACCCAAAGCAGCGCACATTCGCTGTTCCGTTCCAAAAGCGTTAATGAGCACGGGAATATCGTAACCTAGAGGCTTCTCAAAAATTAAAGCCGGGCCACCCTCACACATTACGCGGTCTGCGACCTCCGTAATTTCAAGGTCGGTACTTATCGGAACGAGGATGCGCCTTAACTGACCTGTCTTCTGCAGGTGCTCAATGAAATCATGCAGGTCTTTATATGCCATCGAAGTTACCAATCCACATGCATTATTGAAGAGTAAGCACATGTGGAATGCGGCTGTACTGAACGACCCTAATTCAAAATATTGCTCCGAAATTATTCCTTCCGCCTGGCAAGGATGGTATTTGCTTCTTCTTCGAACTGCTCAATCTGTTCCTTAGAATCCAACACGCCAATTTCTAAGTGATACTCACGTACTTCGCCCGGTTGGAGAAATTGAAGAGTCCCGCGCTCACGCTCTTTAGCACGCCCTTCCACTGCGCAGTTTGCAGGTTCAAGCCCTACGACATACGTATCTTCGGCATTCATTTTCCATTCAGCAAACTTTGGAAGTTCACGCTTAAAGTATCTGACATAAACACCAAACCCACGTCCTCCATCAAAGTTTGGATTGACCAAAGCAACACCAACAGTTCCGTCAGCTCCCTCAGCTATATCAAGGTAGTATACCCGCTCCTTGAAACCTGGAGTGGGAGGAGGAAAACTTGCGTAAAGTTCCTTCTCCACCTCTGCATCAGCATCTCTAGGTTGGTAACTTATAACCGGTGCAATCAACTTGCTACCCCCATCAACAACGGGGAAACCGAGGTTTATATGATAAAGCATCATGTGTTCAGTCTTTTGATGGCCAAGATTACGTACCATATCATGAATTCTGAGTCTAGATTCGCCCAAAACAGCAGATATTCTGCGCATCATCTCGATATTTTCACCAAACACCGAGGTTTCACGAACCCGGCCTTGAACCCATATAATATAATCATCACCATTCCATTCGCCGTCGGCATATACATTAGATGCTGGAATATTTGATACGCGGCCATGGAGACCAAGCGGCTTACCCTTGTCAACGCAAGGAGCACCCGCGTATGTTAACCCACACGTGACAACCAAACCACCATAGAAACTCCTAAGCCATCCGAAGCCAGGCTCTTCAAAGTAGGCTGGTGAAGTGTCGCCCGTGGACGATCTCCAAGCAAGAGGCCTCCCTTTGTACTCGGCAGTCGAGATATCCAATCCTCTGTCTACAAGCACGTTGAAGTTGAATCCTGTGCCAGTTCGAAACTCAACCGCTCGAACGCCACGTTCGGCACCATCATTTAGCACAATAGAGCGCACTCCACCAATTTGTGAGATATCACCAACTCTTACAAGCAACTGCTCGCGGGTATATTCGGTTCCAAAGAGCTTTGCCATTCCTTAATACCTCCTGCCTCTTAAGGTTATTATAGCCTACTTCTTTGAGCCAGACTTAGGCGCAGCTTTAGGTTGTGCCTTGACCTCTATGATTTTCGTCCCCTTGGGCAGCGTGAACTTATCGTCCGAGACGCTTGCGTTGAGTCTGATTGTCTTTATCTCCCGCACTTCTGAATAACCATTTGCTGCCGTCACGCTCTGCTTCAAGACGATTGGAAGTTTAGGGTCGACACACATCCAAGCTTTCCCGGTGGCTTTTTTGTCTGGAGAAGTCAAGGTGTAGACTTCGCACTTATATCCCCTTATTGTTTCCGTCCCTGTTTTTTTCGCCCCTTTAACTTTCTTCATTCTGTCCGCTTGCTGAACTAGAATCTCAATTATACTTGGCGTGTTCACTTTACTTTTTGCAGCTTTCTTTTCAAGAGGAGAATATGTGTATATTGCATCGCCGGTACCAATAGTTATCATCAATCTGTCGCCAACTAACGTTTCCATCCGCCACCTTTTGTCCTTCCAATAGAGCTTGCTATTTTGAGACTTAGAGACCCCAGCGTTTGTAATAGTCCCTGTTTGCTCCATATAGCCAGACTTCGCATACGTAGCCGCCTCAGCAGTCTGCAATACCAGCACTAGCAACCCAGCCAAAACCACCAGCAGTCTTACTGTTTTCATTTACTCTTCCTCCTCTAAAATCTTTGAGCCATTTTCATATGCCTCAAGAACCTTCTTTGCTCTTTCCGCCTCCTCTTCCGGCACCAAAATATCGCCCCAAAAGCCTTCTGCAGGTTTCATAATGCTATCCATCCAAGGTACCTGGTGCGAATGGATGATTACGTCGATATCTTCTGCTTCTAGAATGCCCTTAATCAAATTCGCCGTCAATTCGTCTGGCGCTTGGAAAACCGAAACATAACCTTCATGATTCATGAATTTCTCCTTTGATAATTTAAACTTCAAGCATTCGAGCCTTAGCCACCGCTATCACATCGCCCCAACTGTTCCGCGCCTCTGCCGAGCACTCCAGCAAACGGCCCTTTTTAGAACTTATCCGGCCGGCTACAATAAGCTCTTTGCCAGTTGGCGCCGGCTTTCGAAGCTTAATGTTTATCTCAGCGGTTACCGCCCTGTAGCCCTTAACATATACATATCTTGCCATCACCTCGTCTAGCACTGTTGAGATTATACCGCCGTGGGTAATTCCAACAAAACCTTGATGCTCCTGGCTAGGGGTGAAGCGAGTAATGTATTCTCCATCCTTTTCGGCAAATTGAAGCTTAAGTCCTATGGGATTCAAAGGTCCGCATGCAAAACATCTTCCGTCATCACGCAGTTCCAATTGATTCCTCCCATTGTAGGCGCCTATTCCCATACTCACACTTTGGAAGCAAACAACAAGTCCAACACATAGGACTTTGTGCCTTGCAAACTTTCCTACCATGCATCACCATATTAACGTGAAATGAGTAGACGTCCTCGTTTTTCAGCATTCCTTGCAAAATTCCATGTGCTGCTTCGGCGCTCACGTCGGAGCCTATTAGTCCCAGGCGCTTCGAAACTCGATGGATATGTGTGTCAACTGGAAGCACCGGACGGCAAAGGGAAAACATGAGAACGCAAGATGCTGTCTTTATTCCAATTCCCTCAAACCTCATTAGACAATTGCGCGCCTCTTCATCAGTCATATTCGCCAGAAAATCTAATGATAATTCACCATAAATATCAAAGATTTCGTTAAGAATTCTCTTAATGCGTGATGCTTTTATCTTCGATAGACCACCAACGCGGATTGCCTCTTCGATATCTGCCACCGGAGCTTTACGCACGTCATCCCAGGACTTGAACTTCTCTTGTAGATTGTTGAATGCCCTAGTATAATTTGCCGCTGATGTGTTCTGGGAAAGTATTGTAAATATTAGCTCCTCGAGTGGGTCGCGCCTAGGTTTGCACTCAGGTCTCCCGTAGGTCTTCTCAAGTAATGTACAAAT
Organism: Armatimonadota bacterium; assembly: GCA_023511795.1. Taxonomy (NCBI): domain Bacteria; kingdom Bacillati; phylum Armatimonadota; species Armatimonadota bacterium. The sequence goes on from JAIMAU010000004.1 coordinate 20,808, forward strand.
TTGTCTAATCTTTTCCATTAGCCAAGAAAGAGTATATCACAGTAAGAGAGCACCCGCAATGCGAAGACACTATTGGCTCATAAAACGAAGTTATTAATATTTCAGAAAACACCATAAATCTCGGGTAATAACGGCATGATGCACGCTACAAGAGCATAAAATGCAAGAGAAAGCATGCATACAATGACGAAACTAGGCGCGAATTTTCTAACGCTTGATGGAAAAACCTGCCGAATGCCAAGAACCCAAAACAGCGATATTGGTATCAGAGCGGGGTATAAGTATCTTCCTTGTGCCTGAAAGTATTCGAAATTGAATATAATGAAAGCAACTAATACAAGTAACAGTGTAGCACCATAGAGCATTAAAGTGTATTTAATTACCTGCGACGTCCTAACCTCTTCCCGCCCTTTTATGCAGCAGGAAATGGCTGGTGCAAGCGCAATACCTGATGCCAAAGTTGCCAAACCCAAGAAAAAATAGGTCCAGGTTGCCATAAAAACCCTCATATGCCCGAAAACGCCCCAAAAGCTCGCAAAAGTCCAACCACAAACAAGCAAAACATAATTCCCAAGGGACAGTCCTCGCCCGCGGAGCCAATACTGCGGCCGAGCGGTTTGCTCAAACGCTTTTGCAAACTCTGATACACCAAAAAAATCGCCATAAAGGAGTTTATTCCGAAGAAGCCACCAGCCTCCGATGATAAGACTAACGCCAAATATGCCAGCCAATTGCCACATTATATGAGAATCTTTCTCGAGACGCCAGGCAAAGATATATGCAAGAACCACAAGCGGAAAGAGAATAACACATGTTGTTTTGGTCAACAAACCTAGTCCCAGGACACACCCAAGCAGGAGTATGTTTCGTGACGTCGAGCCTGCCGTTAACATGCGTGTCATTAAAAGCGACCCAACACCAAACAACAACTCTGTCAGCATATCATTGCTCACCGAGACACTCAATGTTAAATGCATCGGGAGAAACGCAACAAATCCAGCGCATGCGATTGAAAGCCCTTCATCTTCGGGGAACAGCATTTTCACAACACTATAGGTTACCCAAATTGAAAAAGCACCCAGAATGAGTGACAATAGGCGGACCGCCTCAACAGGATTCTCGCTTCCAAATGACTTTGCCATCTGATAAAATAGCACGCCAAGCAAATAGTACAGAGGCGGTTGGTGTGCTTCGTAATTTTCCCGGTCAGCCGCACTAAAAACAGGCAACCTACGATCAGCAACTATGCTTTGAATGTAAGCGCCATGCGCCTTTTCGTCAGGAGAAGCTCCAAAAGGTGTGTAATACCAATACAACGCTCCTAGAACAATGTGAAGTATGACTACACCACCGAGGTATAAATGCCATTTGCCTCTTCTAGTCGAATTCGTCTCAAAAGTTCTCTTGTTGCGTTGCTTTTGCCCTCTCATTTTATCTCATAAACGCTGACGCCGTTTGAGGAAAAGGCCTCAGCTAAACGTCCAGACCCAATCGCTTGCAATATAAGTTTTTGGTAACTCGCCTTCGAACCCAAGGAGGAAAAACGCCAATTAATGAGAGCATGTGTGAAGCCTTGACTACGTAGCCAATCAACAAGCTGGTCTCCTGTTTTGAAAGTTCTATAGGGAATCATCTCGTGATGGCCAGGATTGCCCCAAATATATGTCCGGTCAAGGTAGAAACCCCGAACCTCATCATATAATATGATCTTTGAATTCCTTGGCGTTGAAGTATTGATGAAGTTTTCCGCATCATATACATCAAGACTTCGAGATAGGTATTCTTCAAACGGTTCCAATCCAAAAACCACTGGACCACACCAATAACCCATGACAGCAGCCGGATATAAGCCTACCAATATGCAACCTGCAACAAACATATTGACAATATGTCTGGTTATTTTCCAATCAGTGTTTGCTTTTGCTACTGCAGCACCAACAGCAATGCTCAAGAGCGGAAGTATGCCCATCATGTACCGTGCACTTTGCATTAGGAAAAACCATGCAATTATAAACGCTCCAGCAACAAGTTGTAGTTTGATTGCAACTTTGCTTATGTTTCTTTGAAATACTTGAACACCAAGTATTCCTAGAAATGCTGGACCGATTATTCCAAGTAACACAGGGGCACCCTTATCATAGAACTTACTTCCATGCATCGTGATATTCCAGGGAAGGAGAACAAAATCAAGCAGACCGCGTCCCATTCCAAACTCAAGCTGTGCCTGCCGATAGCTTTGAGCCGCCTCCGCACTCCAGTATTTCCCACCAAAAATGTTGTAGAGAAACGGATAGACCGGATTGCCAGTATATATGAAAGTCTTGATGTACCATGGCGCAGCTATTAAAAGCAAAACTGCACCTAAAATAGATGCTGATTTTATTCCTTCGGATATCCCTTTCATTCTACACGCAGATACAAACACCCAAAGGCATAATGCAAGAACCGGCACCACCGCCAGGACTTTAGTACCTAATGCAAATCCGCCCATAATTCCACCCAGAATCAGCCAGCCGCGTTCAAATTTCGCTTCCCAATTCACCACGCAATAGGTCGCCAAGAGCACATATAGCGCAGTCGAAAGGTCAGAATATGCAATCCCTGCTTCCCAAATGCAAAGGGGCACGCTCATGAAAACTAATACCCCCACGAAACCGGCCACCGAATTGATATATTTGCGTCCCAGCGAGAATATCCCAACGGCTGTTGTAATATACATGGCAAAGTGGAAAAGCTTTGCAACACCTATGTCTCCCAATGCTAAACCAATTGTGTAGAGCATCTCGATAAGAAACGGAAAGTTCGAGTGGGAAATGAACGGAATATAGTAGATCTTGTGGGCCTTAAGGTACATTTTTGGAACAGCAAGATGATATGCTAAGCCGTCCCAATCGCTGAAGGCTGGCGGTGCTAAAGCTGAAATTAGCACAAAACCACCCATGAGAACAACAGCAATTAGAATGAGCACATATAGGGCGCTTATTTTCTTCCCCGACATTCGCAACTGGTTATAAATGATGCGTATAAATGCTCCCATTTCTTTTATGGAAGCGACTGCTAATATCAGAAGCAAAGTGACTAGCACCCAGGCATACAAAATATTTGCAAGGCCAACTGCCAACACCAAATATGCCAAAACTCCCAACCCCAAACCAGTAGCGAAAATAGAACACTCTAGGTCATCAGAAGCCTTAATGCCCAAATGTTTTAAAAGCATTCGACCAAACGAGATGGCGATTAATAAAATTACAATTGATATTGGGAGTGCAGTCAACAAAATCTTAAACTCCACTAAATAGGCGCCTCCTTAGCTACTCAGGTCAACCAGCGTATTTGATATCTCAACCCCTTTTCGCTCAATTATCAACTCAGCTTTGCCAAGATACTGGCCCCACCATCCTGAATGGAGAATTTTCGTGTTTCCAATGACAACCGGCTCGGTTGACGCAATATGTGTGTGGCCGCCGATTATAAGATCAATGCCTTGCGTCTCCAGAGCAATTTCCTTATCAACCTTGATTCCAACATGTGTTAGCGCAATCACGACATCTGCATTCGCTCGAAGAACGGGCACTATCTCCATACTTACCTTTACGGGGTCTTCAAACCAATATGGACTAACTAACCTAGCTAACATCTGGCGAGTAATCATTGGCACAGTCAAGCCGAATATTGCCACCTTTAGCCCTGCAGACTCCAAGATGGCACTTGGGAGAATCATTGGTTTACACAAACTACCTTTGCACCTTAGATTAGCACTGAGAATGGGAAACTGAGCAAGCGATACTTTCGACTTAAAGCCATACTGAAGAAAATGGAACTCGCGGTTTCCTAGCGCCATTGCGTCATATCCTATTTCACTCATTCTAGCCAAAATGGGTTCACCGCCAGGTCGCCAATAGATATTACCTGAGGAAACAGCATCACCTGCGTCGAAGAGGAGGCAGTTGCCGCACGCGGCCTTCTCCGCTTTTATTCGCTCAGCCACATTCGGACGGAGCTTGCCATGAAGGTCACCTGTGTAAAGGATAGTGATATTTGGCATTTAGGCCTTTCCGGCACTCTCAAGCTCACGAAGATAGCATTCGACCGCAGAGGACCATTTACCCTGAGCCTTAAGGATCATCTCGATTACCTCGCGGATGGCGCCATTTCCACCTGAGCAATTTGTAATTATATCTGCATGTGCTTTTAAATCATCGGATGCATTCGAAACCGCAATCCTCAACCCGCTTTCTCGAAAAGCCGGAATATCGTTAATATCATCCCCAACGAAGGCGATTTCATCAGCTGAAAGGTTGAATTTAGAACGCAAGTTTCGAATGGCAGTGCCTTTGTCTTGGCACCCATCACACAGAGCGGTTACTTTGAGTTCCTTCGCCCTACGGGCAACCGCACCGGATTTCCTACCGGTAACAAATGCCGTAAGGAGACCAGCATGCCCTGCGACTGTGATTCCGAGACCATCCATGATGTTGAAGACTTTGTATTCGGCACCGTCGTCTTCATAAATAACGTCACCTTTCGTTAGAACCCCATCAACATCCATTGCCAATAGCTTTATTCGAAGCAATCTTTCTTCAACCATTATACTATACCAGCCTTAAAAAGGTCCTTTAACATCAGCATACCGATTGGCCTATGCTCGTCATCAAGTACTGGCAACTCACCTATCTTGAAAACTTCCAGGATATGCATTCCTTCGGTAGCAAGTTGATTGGGTCTTACAAATTTTGGGTTTACAGTCATAATCTCAGACGCTCGCTTGTAAAGGCAGCGTTCATCTGCAAGCATATGCCTACGAACGTCACCATCAGTTATGATTCCAACTAAACGACGCTCGCCGTCTACAACTGCCGCCGCACCTGCCCCTGCGCGAGTAATCGCAAACAGGACATCACGAACCAAGTCATCCTCTGAAACTATAGCCACACGGTCGTCGGTGCGCATGACATCGCAAACGCGGAGCGTAAGCCTGCGCCCAAGCGTTCCACCCGGATGAAAGAGAGCATAATCCTCCGCCGTGAATTTTCGCGCTTCCATTGCAGCTAGCGCAATTGCATCTCCAAGAGCTAGCATAGCGCTAGTGCTTGCTGTTGGCGCTAAACCCAACGGACATGCTTCGCGCTCGACGGAGGCATCAAGGACGACATCGCTATTTGCAGCCAGTGCCGAGTCTTTTTTACCCACTATGCTGATTAGCTTTGCGCCAATTCGCTTGATTATAGGAACTATGGACATAATTTCTTCAGTTTCGCCGCTGTTTGAGAAAGCGATTACCACATCCTGGCCAGTAACCATACCTAGATCGCCGTGGACTCCCTCGGCAGGATGTAGAAACAATGCTGGGCTTCCTGTGCTTGAAAGTGTTCCAGCGACTTTTCTTGCAATTGCGCCAGATTTTCCCATACCCGTAACGACAACTCGCCCTTTACACTTTAGAATCAACTCGACAGCATCCACAAAACTTTTGTCCAGTCTGTCTCTTAACGCAAGGATTGCGTTTGCCTCAATTTCAAGAACATTCTTTGCTCGCTCAAGCATTCGAGCCTCCATTAGTAGCCTTTGTCCTTTCTAGTTGTTAGAATTATACCAATGCGGCGCACTACCCGCAACAAACATTGGACTATATCCTAAGCAGACTTTTAAATTGCTAGAAAAGGGTTTACCAAGTGTTTGGTTTAATATTTCAGATGTCAGGAATTTTAGAGGAGGTAGTTATGTCACCAGTATTTGAGAAAAATGCAATTGTTCTTTTTCAAGGCGACAGCATTACGGATGCTGGGCGCAACCGCGAAGTAGGCGAGGACCTAGGCCGTGGTTATGCAATGATAACGGCTGCATGGTTTTCGGCAATGTATCCAGAGCTTGGTGTTCGTTTCCTAAACCGCGGTATTAGTGGCAACACGGTCATGGACCTCAAAGGGAGATGGAAAGCAGACTGCCTCGACCTAAAGCCAACATGGATTTCTATCATGATAGGAATAAACGAAGCTGCAAGACGTTACACCCAGAACAACCCAATGCCGCATGAGGTTTATGAAAACACATATCGTGAAATCCTCACCCAAGCTAAGGAACAGCTCAATGCAAAGTTTATCTTGCTAGAACCCTTCGTTCTCCCAATCCCCGAAGACCGAATTCTATGGCGTGAGGATCTTAACCCAAAGATTGAGATAGTCCGAAATCTTGCAAGGGAATTTGGAGCAATACTTGTTCCGACCGATGGGATCTTTGCTCAAGCATCGGCGCGCAGGGAGCTAGCATTCTGGGCGCCCGACGGCGTTCATCCCACTCCTGCAGGGCATGCACTCATGGCACGCGCATGGCTTCAAGCAGTCAACGCGCTGTAACGGTCAGCTACGAAGGAAACGGAAAAATACGCCCTCATATGGACCAAGTTCAAGCTGGATGCCTTTAGCTGAATCAACAAGCTTGATTTCGCCTGTAGCAGGATTCCAAAGCTCACCCTTTCTGGTAATCGAAAAATTAATCGTACCAGTCCAAGGCTTCTCGCCATCGTTAATCAAGAAGTAAACATCAAAGCCGTTGATTAGTCGATGTGCAAATCTAATCGGCGAATTTGCTGGAACTTCCACGTCGGGCTTCGTAGTCAAACGAAGAATATCTAGAAGTTTTTCTTCTGCTCCAGCATCTAAAAATATTGTTTTGCCATTTGGTATGTTAGACTGCGCAAACAAAGTTTTCGTCAATTCTCTAACTTTTGGAGACGGGAATTCCTTTTCGCTATTGGTTGGAAGTGCTCCTATCGAGATAATGACGCCGCCGTCCCTGTAAAAGCTAACTAAATTTTCCCATGCCTTCATCGGTAGTGTATCGACACAAGGCAGAATGACCACCTTCCAACGAAGCTTACCATGTACAATAGTGCCTCCTTCTACGTGTGCCCTCGATAGAGCCTGACCATCTATATAAGTAAAATCTCGGCTGGACTCCCACAACAACCGGCTTACCGTGTTGAAAACATCTTCAATTCGTTTAGCCTCCTGTGAATCAGTTGCATATTGATGTGCAGGAACAAATTTAGGCCACATGCTCTCAATTGGATAGACCACTGCGATATCTGCTATTTGATGGCCACCCTTGAGCATCGTACAGCATCTACCAATATATGTGTTCAAGTTCCTTAATTGGTCATTTGATAGGCCAGAAAATGAGTAATAGCTTGTAATGGTAGTAATTCCATTTAACATCAGGCGGTTGCATGTACCCCTTATCTCCGCCTCGGTAACATCGCGAACAGGCCTGGCATCTCCCTGAGGTCGGTAGCGCTGGATAAAATCGGATGTCTCACACATAGTCAGTGGTCTTTCTTCAAGTTCGGCAACGCTACTGACAAGACGAGCTATCTGCCATGGAACTTCCGAAGGTATGCTTGTCAGGCAGTCTATGCTTGGGGCATCTAGTCGCCGAACGCATCGAAAGAAATCGCCATAGAACGAAACATGAGCTGCTAGTGATTCTTCCATCAGGAGATGGCCGCCAGATGGTATGTTGTGTTTACGACAGTATGTTTGAATCTGACCGAAAAAGTTTTCTGAAACAAGCTCGCCAATTGTAAGCCAAAAATCGTAGCGAACTTTCTGTCCTTTTTCACCAGCATCACCAACAAGCAAAGGTATAACAGGCTTTAGCGCATATCCTCGGCGTTTCTCGAACTCCACAGGCAAGTTGGGCGACCAAGGTATCACACGATAGGGCATCCGGTTGAACCAAAAACTCATTAACGATGGTTCGTCGGTGAACATGGCAATGAACCACTTGCCAAGATTAGTACCAAGATGCTTTGCATAAGCGCCATAGGTTACGTCAAGAAAACGAGCAGTCGGCTCCGGCATCAAGAGATTTATGTAGTGAAGTTTATCTGCAAGGCTAATTTGAGCATGTGTAGATTCATATAGGAAATCCTCTGTTACTGCAAATACATGCCAAACACCATCAGGCACATTCCAGCTAAGTGTTCTCTCACGAATATATGCAGACAAATCCACCGCCTTATCTGGTATCATTCGGCCTTGTACTATTGGATATGCAACCGCCATAATTAATTTGCCAGGTGGGAGGTCAATATTAACTAAACCGCTCTCACAAATCTTTTCAGCAATTAGAAGTCCGCGCGCTTCCCACTCTGGATTACCACGCATCGTGATACCGCCAGCAGTACCTGAGGGGTAACCCTTCTCGTCATAAAGCCATAGTGACATTCCCGCTTTTTTCGCCGCCTTTACCGCGCGAACGAAGGCAGCCCATTTTTCCTCACTCTCCAGGTATTGGTCGAACGAAACATTGCACACCACGCCGCCAAAACCAGAATTGACTAGTTTTGAGATTAAATCGTCCTGGGCATTTGGGTCGTCTGGCCAAGAATGGATAATTTTTATTATGCGCGATTCGGCAGGCGGATTCATAAACCGTTCTGAAAGTGAACGGTCAGATTGTGGAAGTTTCACCGAAGCCTCCGTTTTGTTGATAATAAGAAAACAGGCAAGTAGTAAATATAGCATTTTCACGCCTAAATATACTCCGCCAAAGTTCTGCCAAGTTTCCTGCTTTGATTTTCTACATCACCTCCTGGAGCGCCCTGACAAACAACGGCAGGAACGATAATCTCCAAATTCATTGCTCGAGCTAGGTTTTCAAGGCTAGCGATGCCTTTTCCACCGCCTCCATGGGTCATGAATAGTACGCATGGCTTGCCTTTGACGTTTTTTCCAGCAAGAGCAGCGATGTAGAGGTCATCAAAAAACTGCTTTATTCCACCTGCGACATATGAGTAGTAATCTGGACTACCTATTGCATATGCATCGGCCTGTTCAGCGATGTTCATGTCAACTCGGGACTCATTAGTGTTTACAAGCATGACTTCTACATCTGGAACTTGACGGCAACCTTCCGCCACCATTTCCGCCATCCTTCTAGTATTGCCGTATTCTTGCGAATGATAGACAATAAGAATGCGTTTCATGACGCCTCCTCCTTACCCTTAATTAGAACCTCTTACCACCAATTTAGAGCTGGTGCCGCTCCTTCAACGATTCGCTGGTTGTGAAACGGAATAAATCGCCACTGCTGTGACCATTCATCAATCTGTTGAAGGTCTTCCGGAGCGATTTCAAGATCTAGTACATTATAAATGGGTTCGAAGTGTTCAGGTTTGCTTCCACCCATAAGAACTGTCGTTACATACGGCTTTGAAACAAGCCATGCTATAGCTAGTTGGTTCATGCCGATATTATATTTCTTGCACAATACCTCAAGCTTCTCAAGCAAATCGAAAGTAGCATCAGTGATCTTTGCCTGATAGTTTTTCAGTCTGGCAAGACGCGAACCAGGAATCGGCTGGTCGCCCCGATGATAATCACCAGAAAGTATACCGCCGCTGAGGCCGCCATAAATCATTGTCGCTATATTGAACCGCTGGACAAAGTGTACTATTTCATTTTCGATAGCACGGTCAATTATGTTGTAGCGGCACTGCACAGAAATAAGCGGCTCCCAGTTATGCAAAGCACTTACTCCAAGCATATGCGCCATCTGCCAAGCATAATGGTTTGAAACACCATAATAGCGAATTTTCCCTTGCTTAATCAGATTGTCAAGTGTGGAGATTGTTTCTTCAACTGGGGTATTGCTGTCAGGATGATGAAGCTGGTACAGATCAATCCAATCAGTCTGAAGTCGTCGCAAGCTGTCTTCCAAAGCGTTTATTATATGTACCCTTGAGCAACCCCGGCCATTGGGGCGATCATACATCTTTGCCCAAAATTTGGTAGCAAGGATTACCCTATCCCGTTTGCCCTTAAGTATGCGTCCAAGTACTTCTTCTGCACGGCCTTTTTCATATGTGTCAGCGGTATCAAGGAGATTCACTCCGTGGTCAAGTGCAGTATCAAGCACCCGCTGGGCTTCCGATTCATCAAGTCTCGTGGGGAAGTCCATGCATCCCAAAGCAAGTTTGGACACTTCTATGCCTGCGTTTCCAAATTTCACATACTTCATGCTTACCACCTATATCCTGAAATAATTAATAAAAATACTCACAAGCCGTTTTTCGTGAGCCACTCCCGCACAAAATCATCATCGTTCAGGTGTGGATAGCTTTTGTATACTCGATCAATTTCTTCACTTTGCCCAGGGCTGAGACATTCCTTTGGGTCAAGGCACCAAATGCCTTCCAGCAATCCCTGTCGGCGAAGTACTTCATGAATGCCAGCAATGCACCCTGCAAAACCATTTGCAACGTCAAAGAACGCCGCATTTACATCCGTCCATTCCGCCGCAAGACGCATCATTTCAGCTGGCACATCTCCGACCTTGGAAACAACTTCATGGCATTTCTCAAGTAACTGTACTGCGCTACGAGTCCATACCGACCATTGGCCTAGCAATCCGCCTACGATTCGGCGTTCAACTTTCTTGCCGTTTATGGAAAAGCGATAGGGTGTAAGCAAGTCAAGCACTATGTTATCATCATTTCCGGTATACAGAGCAATGTCATCACGGCCTGACTCAGCTATTGCACGAATTACGTCAATTGTTTGGTAGCGATTGAATGGAGCAATTTTAATAGCTACAGCATTCTCAATTTCAGCAAATCGCCGCCAGAAAGTATATGGAAGTATTCGACCGCCAACTGCGGGTTGCAGGTAAAAACCAACGAGAGGGATTACCTCTGCAACAGTTTTGCAGTGAGCAATCAGTTCGTCTTCATCAGCCTCGCTAAGCGCAGCCAAGCTCAGTAATCCTGCATGGTAGCCAAGTTCACGTGCAAGGCAAGCTTCCGCCACTGCCTGCTCGGTCTTTCCACACACACCGGCTATCCGCACGAAAGGCTCCTTGATGTGTTTCATCTCCTCGGCGCCCAGCTCGAGAAGCGGTCTAAAAAGACCAATCTCTGGCTTCCGAATAGCAAATTGGGTTGTATGAACCCCGATTGCCAAACCACCTGCTCCTGCAGCTATGTAGTACCGCCAAAGTAATCTTTGCCGGCGCTCGTCAAGCTTCCGCTCGGCTGTCAACGCAAGCGGACTTGCAGGAATGACTACCCCTTTATCTAAGACTTTCTTGATGCTGTTTTCCATAGCGCACACAAATTTACAATATTCTTTTTAGGTGTTAGATTCTTCTCACTCCTCGAAGTGCAAGCAAAATTTTATCTTTAACGCTATTAAAACTTGCCATCTCTTGTTTCAAAATGCGTAGGCTTTCCAAGAGTTTCTCCCCCGAGCATAACCCAATCAGCAATCCATCGTATCATCTGTTGGACTGGAACCCTAGGATATCCAAAGAGGCGATGTCCTAGCTGTCCATTGCTAAGCAGCGCATCGGGTGATTCAACGCCGGAAAATTCAACTAGTTTATCCATTAATCCGGCAAAATCCCATGCGATTCGCCGAACGCTAAGGATTTCCGGACCGGTTATGTTTATTACAAAAGGCGGACTAGCCACATAGTCAAACGACTGCAAAGCCATTGCGATGGCATCGCCCTGCCAGATTACGTTCACATTACCCATTGTGAGGTCAATTTCCTCGCCCGACCATACCTTTTGGGCTATGTCAACTAGAACGCCATATCGCATCTCGACCGCATAGTTAAGCCTGATAATTGCTATGGGAATACCAAAATTAAGGCTGAAATGCTCAAAAATGCGTTCGCGCCCTAGAGCACTTGTAGCATATTCGCCCTCAGGATTAGGCGGCGCTGTTTCTACTGAACCACCTAGAGTCACGGGCGAAAGACCATAAACATTTCCTGTTGAAAATACAATCATTCGGCTGTTTTTATACTTTTGGCATACCATGCCAGGCAAAAATGCATTGACAGCCCAAGTTAACGCCTCTTGTCCGGTCGTGCCAAATTTCATGCCAACCATGAAGACAACATTAAGAGCATCGGGGAGTTTAGCCAAATCATCAGGGTCAAGCAAGTTGCACTTTATTGTTTCGATACCAACCTCACGAAGCTTCGATTCCTGTTCGGATGATGGAAAAATGTCTACACCGATTATCCGACGGCGCACCCCAGCGGCATCCGAAGCACGCTTCACCATTCGCGCAAGGCTTGGGCCCATCTTGCCGCCAACACCAAGGATGAGAACGTCCCCCTCCAATCTTGCAAGTGTTTTAATCACTCCTTCAGTTGGCTCACTAAGCATGTCTTCGAGCTGCTGAAGGCTTTCAATTCTATCAATCAACAAAAATTTGTTGCCTTCTGTGCACATAATGGCTATCCTTTCCGAAAATGATTAATACCATCTTGTTTAATTTTTGTCCTTCCTGATTTAAAGTTCAACACAACTTTTGGGATTGCCTTCGTAATAATCGAAGAATTGTCTCTGTAAGTCTAAGATGCAGGCAAAAGATTTTAGAACTTGCAATCGTCTAGATTATTCGCCCATTTTCGTACATCGACAGCCAGAAATTCGTGCGCTTGTAATATTTGTACAAATCATGTTAAACTTTTCACACCAAATAAGTGGTAGATATCCTTTCTATGGCGAGGCAAACAATGAAAAGGGCTGTACTTATTATTATATGCATCGTCCTTTTCGCTGGGCTTATAGCCTATTCCGCATTGAAGGCTCGATATAATGTTGATGGAGAGCTTTTAGGCGAGCCGGCTGTAACAGAACTAAGTGAAACCCACAGCGTGGAACGCGGAAAAGACGGAAAGCTTACTAAACCTGGAAAAGAAAAGAAAGAAACACAACCAGGCAAAGGAAAAGCCTGCCCCACTTGAATTTGGTAGACCAAAGATTATGGGTTCCATAATCAAAAAAATAAGCAAAATAAGAATAATTACGCAAATTTCTTTCCTGGTTGTGCTAAACATCCCTCTCATAGGGTTGCGTTCAATATGCGCACCAGTATTAAATTGCCACTCATGCCCTCTGGCAGCAATGGCATGTCCTATTGGAATCCTTGTTAACTTTAGCACACTTCGGCTGATTCCATTCATCACAATTGGGATTTTGGGATTTTTCGGCACACTTGGCGGCAGATTGGTCTGCGGCTGGATTTGCCCTTTTGGTTTATTTCAAGACATCCTACATAAAATCCCAACGCGGAAGATTACCCTGCCACGCCAGCTAACCCTTGTGAAATATGTTCTCCTTATCGGGTTGGTATTCGCCACACCATTCTTTTTACCCGGGCAGCCATATACCTACTGTAATTTTTGTCCAGCTGGGACGCTTGAATCGGCAATTCCTTGGGCTTTTATGGGCATAAGCACGGGATCATGGTGGAGTTTCGCCACTAGGATTACCATACTAGTAGGCGTGCTAATTCTCGCTATATTGGCGTCAAGAAGTTTTTGCCGGGTTCTTTGTCCGCTTGGTGCATTATTTGCCCTATTCAATCGGTTTTCGCTATTCCGACTGAGGATTACCACTGAGACTTGTGACGGATGCGGACTCTGCCGCAAGAAATGCCCAGTTGAGATTGACCCTGTTAAGGAAATAAACACGGCAGAGTGCATTCGCTGTCTTGAATGCACAACCACAGACCACTTAAAGCTGGGAACTAGCTAGTTTTCATTAATCTCCCATGCCGGAACGTTTAAAGAGATCCTCGAGGCGTTTTCGCTGGCGGTATTCCTTATACCATTTAAGAGGATTGAATGTCCGACTTCGACTGTATCTAGGGCGAATGCGGATGATATTATCCTGGACTCGACGGCGAGATGTGCCAAAGTGAAACGCAGTACCACTTTTAGCATACCAATAGGCAGCTCCACAGCCTGCAAGCGCAAACACCCCAAGGATGAGATTTCGTGAGCCATACTCGATAAATACTATCCCTACACTAATTAGGGCTACCCATTTTAATCTAAGAGGTATAAAAAACATAAACAATATTTGCTGTTCAGGGTTCAACATGGCCCATGCAACAGTCACTGCCGCAATTGGAAGCCATAATCCGGCGGCGCTAGTCGAAGTGCCAATTAGCATGCTTCCCACATACAAGCCAAACGCTGTCAGGGCAGAAGTAATAAAGAAGAACGCGGCATACGTCCGACTTCCCCACGACCGCTCTAGACTCCCGCCTGCAAGCCAAAGCCAGTAGATAGCAAAAAGCATATAAATAATGCCACCAAATATCCCCACAAGTGGATAGGTTACTACAGTCCAAGGTTTTGCGAACAATTGGGAAGTAGTAAAAACAAAGTATTCCTCAATTATTCGCATCCGAAATAGAACCATGCCGAGGAAAGTTATGATATTTGCTATAATTACCGATTTTGTTACGGGTATACCATCATGGAATATCCAATGTTTCATTTTATATTGCAAGTCATCAGCTCGCATATATGTCCTCCGTTGCTCCAAAAACCAATTCTCCCACAACCTTTAGATTCTAACACCTAATATCACAAGTGTCGAGTGGGGATTATGCATAAAGAAGTTGCATAACCAAGATATTCAGAAACCCAAGATTTTTGCTGTTATTTAATAAAAATACTCCAGTAATCTCCACTATGCACCGATAATTTGAGTAGAAAGCACCATCTTTTTCTCCTTTCCGGTCTTGCCCCGGTCTACCGACAACCGGGGTATTTTTTTGTGCCCACTTTTTAAAAACACCCATCTTAATTGACACCACAAGCGTATTATGGTATACCAATTCCAAATGTGCTTGTAGACAACACGACGCTGGAAAGGAGAATAACCGTATGGCGGATAGGATAGACGTAGAAGAACTTTTAAACAAAACTGTAGATTTAAACGCCTCTGATATGCACATGCTCGTAGGAGAGCCTCCCACGCTTAGAATCCACGGCAGGCTCCACAGACTTGAGGAATACGGTCAACTCAAGCCCGAGCAAACGGAACAATTTCTACGAGATATCGCCACGCCCAGAGCACTAGCTGAGATGGAGGAAGTACAAGGAGCAGACTTTGGTTACACATTCGCAAGAGCTCGCTTTAGAGTCGCAGCTTTTATGCAAAAGGGTACTGTTGCCATCAACATGCGCCTTATTCCATACAAACTACTAACGTTCGAGGAGATTGGGCTTGACAATCGCATTCAGAGGCTACTCTATGCGCCACGCGGTTTGATATTGGTAACCGGGCCAACAGGGTCTGGTAAAACTACCACGTTGGCGACGATGATAGATTTCATAAACCAACACCGAGACTGCCATATCATAACTATCGAAGACCCAATTGAATACTACCACGAGCCCAAAAAGTCCATTATCTCACAGCGAGAGGTTGGAAATGACGTCCCAAGTTTTGCCGTGGGGGTTGTCAAGGCTCTGCGACAAGACCCAGATGTTATCCTTGTGGGTGAAATGCGAGACCTTGCGACTATTTCAGCGGCGGTAACCGCCGCTGAAACTGGCCACCTTGTATTTTCCACCCTACATACAACAGGAGCGGCCAGAACAGTTGACCGAATTGTAGACGTTTTCCCATTTGACCAGCAAGAACAAATCCGAACACAGCTCAGCGGCAATCTCATTGCAGTTATATCGCAACTTCTTCTGCCTAAAAAAGACGGCAATGGGCGAGTGGCAGTATTCGAAATCATGATTGCTACTCCCGCAATTCAGCACCTAATCAGAGAGAAAAAGACATATGCCATATTCTCTGCTATTCAGACGGGCCAGCAACTTGGGATGAAAACGCTTGATCATTCGCTCTTCGAGCTTTACTCGAGAGGACTAATAGACAGAAATGAAATGCTTCGCGCTGCTGAAAAACCAGAGGAAATCCTCGAAAAGCTCGGCGAAAGGAAAGCAACAAGGGAAATACAATAGCTGGTAGAATGCCCTTTTAGATTCAAGTGCCTGGCAAAAGTTGGATTGCCAGGCACTTGAATATTAGCACAGTATTCTACGGTGGCGGAATTATAAGCTCGAGGCAGTTGCCATGCGACTGCAGCCAGTAACCCCGCCATGGCTCAAACTTAGTTGAGTCTGGCCAATCGTCTGGCAAACCAGCGGTCTTCAGCGAACAGGTTGCAGAGTCCCACCACCACAAAGTAGCTGAAATCCATCCCTCTGATATTGCCTCTTCTATAGAACGCGTCTTGGGCTCAACCGCGTTCGGATTGAATACTTCACAATTGCTTATATCTTGAGAGGTCGTCCACGGATATCCAATGATAGTCCATGGGGATTCTAAAGGAGCTGCTTGCGCCAGCTTAATGTGACGAGCAACCGTAGGCTGAGCACCCATGCATTTGATTGTAGTAGGTTCAGTTGCGAAGTAGAAATACCCTTCGTCAGCGCTGATATTCCCAAACGCCTCAGGATCCCAAGAGCTATACACAACCCATGTGGCTGTGTCCTTATCCCATCGGAAAAGTTTTGAATCTATGTCTTGGTTACGGAAGACTATATGGGGACTTGGATTAGCCGGCTCAAGAGGAATTGAAATCAAATTCCAACCAGGGTTAATTGTACCCACTGGACTCACTACCTCTTCGGGTGCAATAATTTCCGGCACTGTGACTAATTCGTAGCCTCTATTTCTTAGTTCGTTAATTATTGTAGGCATAGCAGCTTCGGTATTAGCCACAGTGCAATGATAAAGCATAATGCACCCATTGGTTGCTGCATTCAGCGTACGATTAATAATCTCCTCCGTTGACGCATTCCACGATGCATCGCCACAATCTTCTGTCCAATATATGCTTCTAAAGCCTGCGTTCGCCGCTGCAGCAAGAACATGTGAATCGGTATACCCATAAGGTGCTCTAAAATAAGAATGGGTATGGTGGCCAGTAATGCCATACAAGATATCATCTGTAACGCTCAACTGCCACGCAATCTGTTCGTCGGTACAGTCACGCAAATCCGGATGGTCGTATGTATGATTGCCAATGTGATTACCGTTCGCAGCAATCTGAGCTACTTGCGAGGGTTGAGTTTGAGCGACTAGACCAGTGATAAAGAAAGTGCAGAAAACCTTTTGGTCTTTTAGGAATTGGATTAGACCAGAACGAATTGATGCCGTGCCTGCGTCGAATGTCAGAGCCATTTGGTGGCGAGAAGTATTGCCAATAGATACTTCTGTGAAGTCCTTACCAGGTGTAAGCGCCCAGTCCTCATTTGACGGCGTTGAAACTCGAGTAGCATCGAAAGCCCGTACACGATAATAATAGTTTGTCGCTGGGTTCACACTTACATCGGAATATGTAGTTACCCCTGCATTAACTATGGCTATTTGCTGAAAGAGGCCGTTCGGCCCCACCATTCGTTCAATCCTAAAGCCTAATTCATCCAGTGACCTATCAGTCCAAGTAAGGTCGACACGAGTTTCCGAAATGGGCGTCGCAACAAGGTCAGTTGGTGCTGCAAGGCCAGGAGTTGTAACCAACGCCTCATTCGAATAAGCAGAGTTTCCTGCTTCTTGATAAGCACATACACGGTAGTAGTAAGTTTGACCTGAGCTGAGCCCTGAATCAGTATAGGTTGTTACACTCTCACCAACATTTGCAATAAAAGTGTAAGCACCTCCAGCTATCTTGCGCTCAATACGGAAGCCATATTCATCGTTTGAATTGTCCTGCCATTGCAGATGAACCTGGGTCTCCGACAAGGCAGTTGCCACAAGATTACTCGGTGGATTTGCAGCAGGAGGTGTACCTCTCAAATTGCCATAAACATATCCGTCAAAAGAACCAATAACAACACTTCCATCAGCAGCAATTGCTGGGGATGAGTAACCACTTCCCCTCATTAGGAAGTGCCATTTTTTCGTGCCATTCGAGTTTAAAGCCCAGACATAGCCATCAAATGTGCTAAAAATTATCGTGCCATCGGCGGTAACCGCTGGCGAAGATCGAATGTCCGAACCTGTTTCGAAATGCCAGATTTCCGCACCGGTTGCTGGGTCAAGCGCATACAGCGTGCCATAATTCGAACCTACGTAGACTGTACCGTTAGGACCAATGGCTGGCGAGGAAGTAGTACTGCCATTTTTATAGCCTGCCAAGAACTTCCATATAAGGCTACCATCCGAAGCGTTGATAGCATAACAATAACCATCATATGCACCAAAAAATATTTTGGAGCCATCCGAACTAATAGCTGGCGAACTGAGAATGCCATCACCCGCAGAATAATTCCACAAAATGCTGCCATTAGTTGGATTTACTGCATACAATTTTGAATTACTGCTACCTACATATATTTTTCCATCTGGTCCCACCGCAGGCGAAGACATATGCATGTCGCCCAATGTACAAGACCACTTTCTTGTACCGTTTGGATTGAGAGCATAAAGTTTTCCATCCCTCGAGCCAATATATATCGTGCCATCGGGGGCAACAGCAGGAGAACCTGTAATGTCGCCCCCCGTTAAATAGCTCCATTTTAACGTCCCATTTGAATTAAAAGCATACAACCTATCGCTGTTGCTTCCAATGTAGATTGTTCCGTCGGATGCTATTGCTGGAGATGAACGTGTGGAGGACCCTATGGAAGCCGACCATTTAAATGTTCCATTGCTGTTTAAAGCATAAAGTGAAGAGCTGCCGCCGATATATATTGTGCCGTCTGGACCTATTGCCGGCGATGAAAGCCCACCACCAACACTATATTTCCAGTAAGTACCACCCGGAGCAGGGTCATGGCTCGGGCTCGCACCCGTATGTCGAAGGTCATGGCGAAACATAGGCCAAGGGGAGTTTGCCAGCTGTGCAATTGCGCTAGCTGAACAAACAACCAATGTTGCAACCAAAAACATCTTAACAGGTTTTACAAAACTTGCCTTTACCATCTTCAAACAGTCCTTTTTCAAAGAATGCAAATACTTTTATGGCTTTGGGATTATAAGATCCAAGCCATTTGTAAAAGATTGAACACAATAACCACGCCAGGGCTCCAGTTGCGTTGTGTCAGGCCAATCATCCGGCAAGCCTACTGTTCGAAGAGAACCACAGGCCGAGTCCCACCACCAAAATGTGCTCAAAATCCAGCCAGACGCCGCTGCCTCTGCAATTGGCCGTTCTTTGGAGTCCGTAGCATTTGGATTATTTACACTGCAGTTGCTTATCGGCTGAGCTATTGAAAACGGATAGCCTATTACCGTCCACTGAACAGAAGATGGCGATTTCTGGGCAAGTTTGATGTGGCGAGCAGCTGAGGGTTGGGCACCTGCGCACTTTATTATTACCGGCGTAGTGGTATAGAGCCAGTAGCCTTCGTCTGGACTAATGGTACCGAATGTTTCAACATCCCATGAGTCAAAGGAAAAGTAGCTCACAAAATCCTTATCCCACCGGTATAAATTACCGTCAATTTCCACGTTACGAAAAACGACAAGAGGATTAGGGTTGGCAGGTTCGGTAGGAATCGAAATCAGATTCCATCCAGGGTTTATCAAGCCAGCTGGACTTGTGACGACTTCTGGTGCAAGTATCTCAGGAACGGTGACAAGCTCGTAGCCTCTATTTCTTAGCTCAGTAATTATAGTTGGCATGGCGATTTCCGTGTTTTCCGGGCTACAGTGGTATAACATAATGCAACCATTTCTTGCATTGCTAAGTGTATTGTTGATAATTTGCTCCACAGTCCAGCCACCAAAGTCCCCTCCACCTGCTGTGCATGCGATATCTCGATAACCCACGCTTTGCGCAAGTGCAAGTACCCGCTCGTCTCTATCGAGACCCGGCGCTCTGAAATATGGCCTAGCATGGTGGCCACATATTGAATATAACACGTCATCTGTTTTCGTAAGTTGATAGATAACTTCCTCATCGCTACAGGTTGTGAGGTTGGGATGGGTGTACGTGCGATTTCCGATGTAGTGCCCATCAACTGCAGCTTGGACAACATTCCACGGCTCGGCTTCGGCCACTTTGCCAGTGATGAAAAATGTACTATAGACTTTATACTGCCTTAAGATGTCAAGCAAACCGGGACGGATTGGCGTTACTCCAGCATCAAACGTCAGTGCCATCTGCTTCCTTGAGGTATTGCCCAATGTTACGTCGGAAAAAACCATACCATGGGTTTGCGCCCATGCTTCGTTGGAATATATAGAATATCTCATCGCGTCAAAACTCCGAATGCGGTAGTAATATGTTTCTGCGCGAGCAAGTCCCATGTCGGTATAAGACGTCACGTTAGGACCAACAACTGCAATTTGGCGAAAATGTCCATTTGGCCCCGTCATTCGCTCAATTGCAAAGCCTAGCTCGGTTGCAGACCAATCTCTCCAAGTGAGACTAACCTCTGACTCTGATATACCAACTGCTACCAAATCAGTTGGCGCGGCCAATCCAGGCATAGTAACACACGCTTCGTTTGTGTATCCAGAGTTGCCGCCCTCCTGATAGGCACATACCCGATAGCAGTATGTCAAACCACTACCAACGCCAGAATCATCATAAGAGGTAACACCAGCTCCAACTACTGCTACCAAAGTAAAGTTAAGGTTAGGTACAAGCCGCCGCTCAATTCTAAAGCCATATTCATTATTGGAGTTATCTTGCCATTGAAGATGAACTTGGGTTTCAGAAATTGCGGCAGCCGTGAGGTTGCTCGGCGGATTGGCAGCAGGAGGTGTTCCCCTCAAGCCGCCATATACATAACCATCGGTTGCGTCAACGACAACAGTACCATCTGCAGAAATCGCCGGGGAAGCATAAATGCCACTTTTAGCAAGAAACCGCCATTTTAGGGTGCCGTTTGGATTGAGAGCATACAGGTAGCCATCCCATGTCCCAAAATATATCGTACCATCCGCACTAACTGCAGGCGACGAGCGAATGTCTGAACCTGTTTCAAATCGCCAAATCTCAGTCCCAACTGGAGAAATTGCATGGAGCGTCCCGTAATTCGAGCCTATGTAGATTGTACCGTCAGGAGCGATAGCAGGAGAAGACGAAGTGCTTCCAGATTTAAGCGCAATAGGAAATGTCCAAAGCAGTGTGCTGTTTTTGTTAACTGCATAGAGCTTTCGGTCCCACGAAGAAAAATATATAGTGTTTCCATCTGCTGTAATTGCTGGTGAGCTCAAGACTTCGGCACCGGTAGGAAAACGCCATTTTTCAGAACCATCTGGATTGATTGCATAGAGGTTTTTGTCATAACTGCCTACGTAAATTGTCCCATCAGGCCCGACTGCCGGCGATGAAGTATGCACACTAGTGCCGCACTGCGTCGCCCATTTTAGCGTTCCATCGGGGTTTATTGCATACAACTTACCATCCCTTGAGCCGACATAAACAGTTCCATCTGGTCCGATTGCCGGAGAACTTGTTACATCACCCCCCGTTAGATAACTCCATTTTACAGTGCCGTTGGGGTTGACAGCATAGAGCATGTCATTGGTTGAGCCGACATATACCGTTCCATCTGCTGCAATTGCCGGACTTGAGCGATCTACGGTGCCGATTAAGCATTTCCACTTTAGCCTGCCATCTGGGTACAAAGCATTTAGATATGAACCAGCGCCGATGTAAATAGTGCCGTCAGGCCCGATTGCACAAGATCCGTACCCACCACCCGTATAATATTTCCAGAAGGTTGAAGCCATAGGTGGGTCATGGATTGGACTTGCACCCGTGTGTCGAAGGTCATGGCGAAACATCGGCCAAGGGGAGTTTGCTAACTGAGAATAGGCAAAATTAGCTAAAAACAACGATAACACGCAACTAACTAGGAAGGGGAGTACCATTTGAGCGCAGTAGCACTTTTTGCACATTGCCTAGCTCCTTTTCTCTGAAGGAGTTGCTACCCTACGCCAAGCCTTCCATGGTATGGTCGAGGGTAAAATGGGAGAAATTGTTTATATATTATTAAACATTTTCTCAGTTTTGTCAAGAGCCGTTGCATGCTTAAACCACTGCGCCACAGTCAAAGCATGATTGCATGATTGATCGTTTAGTAATAAAAATGGGGGCAGAAGCCTTGGCTTCTGCCCCTTAAATATTCTACACCTGCTTTATTCAAAAACAACTGCAAAATTCTCTTCTTATGCCGCCATCCTGTTATCTGCTTTCCTTCTGTCTAATATATTAATGAACAGCTCTACCAGATTTGGGTCGAATTGTGTGCCTGCACAACGCTGCAGCTCTTCCTTTGCTTCATCAGGTGTCATCTTTTTGCCGTGCACTCTGTCCGTCATCATTGCATGGTAAGCATCTACAATTGCAATTATTCGAGCTATCAAAGGAATTTCTTCACCCTTTAAACAGTTCGGATAACCGCTTCCATCCCAAGCTTCATGATGATAAAGAATTCCTGGAAGCATTGACTTCAGATGAGGCGATTTCTGAACAATAGCATAGCCTAAGGCTGGATGACTTCTAATGACTCGCTTTTCTTCCTCGGTAAGATCCCCTTTCTTCCTCAAAATAGAAGCAGAGATGCCAAGCTTGCCGATGTCATGCAATAAGCTTGCAATCTTTACGTCATTTCGTTCTTGTTCCGATAAGCCAAGCGCTTCTGCTAGGGCAACAGCATCTTGCATTACGGCGCAAGATGTACCGGGTTCTCTCTGCTCCTTTGCATCTACTGCTGCGGCTATGGCCTCGATTGTACTAATATCAGTAGCATGAAGCAGTAAATAAAGTCGGTATGGGTCAGCAGACTTGTCCGTTGAAAAGTCACTACTAAACGCAACTACGCGGTTTCTGCCCATAGACTTCGCCTGGTACATGGCTAAATCAGCAGCCATTATCAAGCCTTCGCGCTCAGTACTGTGAATAGGGTACTGCGCCACCCCTAAGCTGATGGTAACAGGGATGCTTTGACCATCTTTACCAATGAAGCAGTGCCTCCTTACTGCTGACCTAAGTCTTTCTGCAACAGCAACAGCCTCGGACGCCTGGGACTCTGGAAGTATAATAGCGAACTCTTCACCTCCATAGCGGCTGACTACATCAATATCTCGCACCGAGCTGACAAGCAATTTGGCAACTTCTTGGAGCACAACATCCCCGACAGGATGCCCATGCGTATCATTCAGCGCCTTGAAGTGGTCAATATCCAACATAATGATGGAAAGTGGTCGGCCATATCGCTCAGCCCGACTTAACTCCTTTCCTAAGCGCTCCTGAAAATAACGGTGATTATAAAGGTCCGTAAGTCCATCAGTGTTAGCACGTTCAATTAAGCGATCTCTACTTTCTTTAAGAGCCACAACCATATGGTTGAACGCTCTTGAAAGCTCTCCAATTTCATCGGCAGACTTTATTGGTATTGCAACATCTAAATTACCGGAAGAAATAGCCCGGGCTGCCGCGGTAAGCTGCTTTATTGGCCTGCTTATTGTCCTCGCCAATGAGATTGTTCCTACCAACCCTACAAGAAAAGCTACAGCAAAAACGCATAACAATCGCGCTTGCAAACCCTCAATAATCATATCAACCGTCTGAGTGCCAAAGCCGACTCCAATCGTGCCCATTTCCCCAGGCTTAATCATTGTTGGAATGTTCACAATTTGGAAGTTTTTACCTTCAGAAAGGTCAAGTGTTCGAAGGAAGCGTAGAAGTTTTGAAGACTGACGACCAAATGGGTGCTTCTGATTGTAATCCTTAGACAGTCGGCTTTGGGCAAATATAGTCTTCCCGCTTGGTTCATTTATAACTACAAACAAGATGTCAGCATCCGCCTTCATAAATCTCTCAGCAAATGCTCTATATTTGTTCATATCACCTACTTCAGTTATAGGAGAAAACGAAAGCGCGAGAATTCTTGAGAGTACCTGGTATTTATCGGTTTTTTGATCATTGAGAGCTTTTGATTGTTCCGAGATAACTAAATGCCCCACAGCAAGGAGTAATGCAAAAAGCAATCCCGAAGTCAAGATGCACAATCTTGACTCAAGATTGCCTTTTAATTTTAACTTCCTCATACTATCCCACCAAAACTTACTTGCTTTGCAAAAGCTGATAATATTTGAACTGCTCAAATTAATTATTGGATTTCTTGGTGAGTTTCTTAGAGTAAAACAAAGCCAAAAGAAATTGACTTTCGCTTGTTTTTTCAATATTTGGTGAATATAATGACTAAAAGTCAGCCTCAAAGGGAGGTATTTAGAAATGACAAAACAACCAGTTGTTACATCACGTGCCCCTGCTGCAATTGGTCCTTATTCACAAGCAATTCGAGCTGGCGAGTTTCTATTTATCTCCGGTCAAATAGGGGTCGACCCAGCTACGGGCAAATTCGTAGAGGGAGACACAGCAGCCCAGACAGACCGGGCTTTGCGAAATATCATGAACATTCTCGAGGATTCTGGAGCAACGCTTAACGATGTGGTAAAAACAACAATTTATCTGGCTGATTTGAACGACTTTGCGATTGTAAATGAAGTATATGCTAGATATTTCGATACCGAACCCCCTGCACGAGCCACCGTTGAGGTCTCCAGATTGCCAAAAGATGCCAAAGTTGAAATCGAAGCGATTGCCTGGTTGGGTCAATAACAAGGAGGGTAATATGCCAGTAATCCGCACGTCTGAGAAACCAATGGGTGAGGGAAACCGACCTGAGTGGTGCAAAGTTACAAGTGCCGGGATATTCGGCGTCCCTCGAGAAAATGGAAGATTTGATTGTCACTTTCATGACTGCGATGAATATTGGCTTATATTTCAGGGTAAGGCAAAAGTAATGTCCGAAGGGCATGAGTATTATGTCAAACCTGGAGATATTGTTTGCACCCGTGCTGGCGACGAACACGACGTTATAGAAGTTTACGAGGATTTATGGGCATTTTGGTTTGAAGACGCCACTCCAAAAGGAGGACGCATTGGCCACCTTCATAAGGATGAAGAAAAAAGCAAAGGCCACCCAGTGCCTGCCAAACCATTGCCAAGTGACTTTCCAACATAAAAAGCGAGAGGTTAAAGAAAAATGGTTTATCAATCTGAGATAAACATCAACACTCGTGAAAGCCACGAAATGCATGATCTTACGAACCAAATTGCAACAATTGTCCGCGAGTCAGGAGTAATCAAGGGCATTGTCAATGTTTTTAATATCGGAAGCACCGGGGCTGTCGGCACGATTGAGTTTGAGCCAGGGCTTGCCAAAGATTTGCCAGCAATTCTCAACCGAATGATTCCGCCCAGTCGCGATTACGCCCATGAAAAAACCTGGCATGATGGAAACGGCCATTCGCATCTTCAAGCTACGCTTCTCGGACCTTCGCTAACTGTCCCAATTGCGGATGGAAAGCTGGTCCTAGGGACTTGGCAACAGATATTCTTTCTCGAATGCGATATCAAGCCCCGCCGCCGCACAATTCTTGTGACGGTATATGGAGAATAGAAAACCAAATAGCGATTTGCAAACAAAACACTTCAAAGGAGAGCCGGGGGGGTGCGCATAGCGCTTCTTTTTGGTGTACTTTATATTATGATGTCCTCACTTGCATTAGGGAACAACGATATCCAAAAGCCCAAAAAATTCATTGGGATGCTTCAAAATGGGAAGCCTTTCATTGCTACTATGTATTACGAACGATATTACAATTTTCCAGATGAATACTACCTAATGGACCGCGACCTAGAAGATATAGCGGCAAGGGGTTGGACAATCGCATTTACCGATTATACCCATTTGTCATTGAGTGAGGTATGGGACCATTATTACGAAAAAGCAAAAAGCCTGGGTATTTATGTCATGCCCGACCAATGGAATGCTTGCTTCCACGCTGGCGGCCCATTTTTCTCGCGCATAAAGCTCCCAATAACTGAAACAGGCGGCCCACCCACGGGATTCGCTATCGGCGCCCAGGTGCGGTTCTGCGACCAATCGTTCATTGATGCTATGGTCGAATACCAATCCCAAGTGCTATCGCGATACATTAACCATCCCGCTTTCCCTAGAATCCTAGGACCGGATGGCAAACATCATCCAGTAATGCTAGTTATATATGAAACTGGCATGGCAGACTATGACGGCCATTGGATAGATTATTCACCAGATACTGCAGAGCAGTTTGTCGAATACCAAAAGAAGCGCATTGGCAAAGTTCTCGTTTACAAACCACCCATGCCGTCTGAAATAAACAAACAAGAAGCCCTAGTGCTATGGAACGATTTCCGAGCAGAATATCTCTCGAATGGCTGGTGTGCAGTTGCTCGGGAATTAAAGGCAAAGTTTCCAGGACTTTATACAATGGTCTGCTTTCGCCAACATGGCTTGCTAGAGGAAAGCAAAAGCGGGGTCAACCAAGGAGGCATCGGCAGAAGAGCAATCCGTCCAGAGCTTTGGAGAGACTTTGATATAATATGCAGCGAACACGACGGCGACGATGGCATCGAATATCTACTTGCAGATGCAGACTTAATAAAATCAGCATCTGTGGGGCGGATTGGCGCTATTGAGTATTATCTAGACTCCGGATACAAAGCCTGGAGTGCACGCCCAGTCGAATTCCACCGCCCATGGGGACAAGCGGAAATGCTGGGGATAGCATCGCTTCGCTGCCTGCTGCCCCTTCACTATGGATATAATGAACGAGATGATCGTGCAGGTATAGCCAGCATCGGCCGCAGAGAAAAGGATGCCCCACTCTGGCAAGAAAAGACGTGTGCTGAAGCAGCTGAAGCTAATGCGATATTTCAGGAAGTCGCTCCTTACATATACGCTGCTAAGCCAGCTCCCGCCAGAGCAGCTATTGTAATGCCTTACGAAGCATATGCACTCTCCAACGATGACGAACTCTCCCTCGACCGCTGGCTTGTAAAGTTACACAATCTATTCATTAAGAACGATATTACGGTGGATTGGGTTTTCACAAGCGCAAGGGAAATTGGGCAATACCGTTTTCTTGTTGTTCCAAACGCTCCTTACTCAAAAGATTTTGAGAAAGCAATTAGTCAGGCAGAGAAAAAGGGAACAAAAGTCATCCGGGTGCAATTGAAAGACAACTCAAGTTTGAGCAAGCTTGAAAAGCAAATAGTATCAAGAATCAGTGAACTGCGAATTTCGCGATTAACTCGACATGTAAATGTTGAAACAGGATTATTAATTGGTAATGGGTATGAAATTGATATAGCGGTCAATCATGGACATGTTCCTATTCATTATTCGGAAGTGAGCAATGCGCTCGTGTTTCCAAAAGAAAAGCGCAGGACAAACGTAATAGTACTCCGCCCCCACAGCGCGATATGGATAGTAAGGTCTACACGCCATTGACAAACCTTATAGCGTATGTTACAGTTGACGCGCTACGATGCTTTTGGCAGGCGGCGGCGTACTTTACGCCTATAGTTAAACCAACCTGCATGTCTGTTGAAAGGAGTTCACAAGCAGATGCGAGTAACCGTCAAAGGGAAAAACATGGAAGTGACGGACGCCCTGCAGAGGTATGCGAAAAAAAAGATAGAAAAGCTTGGCAAATATTTCAGCGAAATTAAAGAAGCAATCGTCACACAAAGCGTGCAACGCAACTGGCACATTGTCGAGGTTATGCTCGAGGGTGATGGCATAGTCCTCCGAGGCGAAGAGCGCTCAGACAACATGTACGCATCTATAGACCAAGTTGTTGAAAAACTAGAAAAGCAAATCAAGCGATTCAAAGGCAAGCTTTACGACCGCGTGCATGAAGAACCCCCAAAGGAAATAATCAAGGCAGTTGCCGAAGAGGAAGAAGAAGAGATCCTGGTAGAAGAGGAAGAAGAGGCGCCAGAGATTGTACGAACGAAGAAGTTCGCGCTCAAACCGATGCTTCCCGAGGAAGCCGCACTACAAATGGAGCTATTAAACCACGACTTCTTCGTATTTCTCAACGCCGATACAAATGCAATTAACGTCTTATATAAACGAAAAGATGGACACTATGGTTTAATCGAACCTTAAGTTTGACATGTAAGAAATTAATTAGAAAATTAGCAATAAAGAACTTTTCTATTAAAGATAACAAATTTACAGCTTCATCCCTATCATGCCTGACGTTGTCTGCCTTGGCGAAGCATTAATAGATTTCATTCCGCTGGAGAGCGTAGTGCCACTAATGGAAGTCACAACCTTCAAGAAGGCACCCGGTGGCGCACCTGCCAATGTAGCTGCAGGGCTTTCAAAGCTAGGCAATCCCAGTGCATTCGTAGGCAAAGTTGGCGATGACCCTTTCGGCCACTTCCTTGAAAAAACATTCCGAGAGAATGGCGTTGATACTAGCCGATTGATTTTTGATAAAACAGCGCTTACTGGCCTTGCCTTCGTCGCTCTAAGCGCAGAAGGTGTCCCAGAGTTCATGTTCTACCGCAACCCCAGCGCCGACATGCTGCTCAGACAAGATGAGCTTGACATGCAATTCATCAAATCCGCCAAGGCTTTCCATTTCGGCTCTATAACGCTTATATCCGAACCGTGCAAATCTGCGACCGAAGCAGCAATAAAATGCTCAGTTGAAAACAACCTTTTAATCTCATACGACCCCAACCTAAGAAAGCCCCTTTGGCCAAGTCTCGACCAAGCCAAGAAGCAAATGCTAGCGGCAATGATTTATCCGCATGTAGTCAAAGTAAGCGAAGAAGAACTAGCATTCTTGACCAACAAGTACAACGTATCCGAAGGAGCAAAAGAATTAATTAGCAGTTATCCGAACATTGCCCTTCTAGCTGTGACCCTTGGTGCTGAAGGTTGCTATTTCAGAACCACACGACTTGAAGGATATGAGGCAGCCTTAAACGTCAAAGTAGTTGACACCACAGGCGCTGGTGACGGTTTCGTCGCTGGAATGCTATCTTATCTCTTGTCGTTAACCATAAATCCAAACGAGATAGCTGAGCTTGAAGAAGATGAAATCCATAAAATATTTAAGTTTGCAAATGCTGTAGCCGGAATAACAACAACCAAACATGGAGCAATAACTGCGCTCCCCACGCGCACTGAGGTTGAAACACTCATTAAACAATAAAGCTTATAAGAAGGTTGCCATAGGCCTATATTTAATAGTCTATATTGTATCTAGCAGAACACTTTTGCAAAAGTAATTCCTTCGCAACAAGAAGAATACTTGCCAAAAATCGCATATATCCGCTAAACTATTTAGGAACTAATTATCCGCTTCCAACTCAGAGTGAACAAACCTAATAAGCTCTGAGCAAAATTAAGCTATAAGGAGTTAAGGTAAATTATGATTGTCACAACAAAAGAACTTTTCCAACACGCATATGGCAAGTATGCCCTTGGCGCCTACAACATTAACAACGCTGAACAGACGATGGGCCTTTTTAGAGGCAACATAAACTCCAAAGCCCCGTTCATTATTCAAATTTCGAAGGGCGCAAGGTCATACACCCACAAGCTTTTGCTTGAAGCCATGATTCGTGCAGCAAACGAAATCTTCCCTGACGCAATTTTTGCGGTTCATCTCGATCACGGCGATGAAGAGACATGCTATGATTGCATAGAATCCGGCTTCTACTCTTCGGTAATGATTGATGCAAGCCACCTGCCATTCGAAGATAACGTTGCTGTCACCAAGCGAGTTGTAGAAGCAGCCCACGCAAAGGGCATCAGCGTTGAGGCTGAGCTCGGCCAACTAGGTGGAGTGGAAGAAGACATCAGTGTCGACGAGGCGAAAGCTCACTTAACCGACCCGAAGCAGGCGGCCGAATTTATCGAGCGGACTGGCTGCGACAGCCTAGCATGCGCAATCGGTACAAGCCATGGAGCCTTCAAGTTCTCGGGCACTCAAAGGCTCCACTTCGAGGTCATCGAAGCAATACAGAAGCTAGTTCCTGGCTTCCCATTGGTTTTGCATGGTTCATCCTCCGTACCTCAAGAAGAAGTAGAGCGAATCAACGCAGCTGGTGGAGCATTAAAAGGAGCAAAAGGCGTAGACCCAAGCCAATATTTACCAGCAGCCAAGCTAGGTGTATGCAAGATTAACATTGACACTGACGGCCGTCTGGTATGGACAAGGGTGCACCGAGAGTTCTTCCGCGACCATCCTGAGGTCTTCGACTTCCGTCCAATTGGCAAGATTTTCATGGAAGAATACGCAAAATTCATAGCTAGCCGAAATGAGCTTTTGGGCTCTGCTGGCCAGCTCGAAGCCGTACGCGCAGCTTTGAAAAAGTAAACCCATGGCTCAGAGAGATTATGGAGAGAGGGAAATGGAACTCCTGGGCGAGGTTATTCGCTCAGGACAGCTTGGAGCGCTGAATGGGCCGTTTACCACGCGCTTTGAAGCCGAATTTGCCGCGATGATTGGCGCAAAGTTCGGCATAGCAATGAACTGCGCCATGAGTGTGCTACATGCGTCGGTCATATGTGCAGGTGCAGGAGCAGGAACTGAAGTAATCTGCGACCCTGTGTTTATATTTGGGGCGCTAGCTAGTCTTTATAACAACGCAATCCCCAAGTTTGTTGACATAGACCCGGATAGACATACTCTCGATCCATCGAAGCTAGAAGAGGTAATCAACGAACGAACAAAAGCTGTTATAGTGACACATGCCTGGGGCCTTCCTGCGGACATGGACCCAATCATGGAAATTGCGCGCCGGCATAATCTTCTTGTGATTGAAGACATTGCCCACGCTATTCTAGCAAAATACAAAGGCCGGTACACCGGCACACTCGGAGATATAGGCTCATTCAGCTTCCAAGCAAGTAAGCAGGTGTCGCTAGGCGATGGCGGAATGGCAACAACAAACAATGAGGAACTAGCTAAGAAGCTTGATCTCCATGCCGGCGCGCCAACGTTCTACTCAGTCGCATACGGCTTGCACTATAACTATCGAATGAACGAGCTGACATCTGCTGTTGGAATTGCACAGTTAGAGAAACTTCCCAAACTCATAGAAGGTCTAAAGGCAAACGCAAAGTACTTCGACCAAGCCATCGCCGATTGCAAATGGCTTTCCCCACAATGTGCACCGAACGCCGAGTCCACATACCATTTCTGGGCAGCTAATTTTAGGGGCGAAGAGTATGGCCTCAGCCTGGAAGAGTTCCGCATGGCAATTGAGGAGTCAAAATGCGGAATAAATGTGGGTTATACAGGGATGCCAGCATATAAACACCCAGTAATAAAAGACCGTCTTGCCCATGCGTTTCACTGTGGTAGCGTAAAGGAAAAGGTCGAGTACCCAGATGGCCTCTGCCCAATTGCAGAAAAGGCTATACCACGAATGGTTTTAGCCTACACCCTAGTACCTGAGGACACTGCTAAAGCCTCGGCTGAAAAGTTACATACTGTAATCGAGAAACTACAAGGCTAAGCAATTACTCCTGCGCCAATGACTTGGAGAAAGGCAGAATGGATCCCCTAAAAGCCGCTTACGCTATTGACGAGGCACAGTGGGAAAAAACAAACGGTGAAGGCAAGACCTACTGGTGGGCCTATATCGAGGAAGTACTGAATCGTCTGGGGCTAACCGCCGAAAAAATCTATACTGTCGACCTTCCAAGGAAACTCCATGACTTCAGTATACTTTTCCTAGGTAGCATCGATGCTAGCAGCCTAGCTCCTAATCTTGATGCATGGGTTCGCAATGGCGGAGCACTTTTCGCATGCGGAACCAGTGGGCTGGATGGCATATGCGGAAACAGATTCTTTAGGCAAATTCCCCAGTCAAGCGACGAATTCTCAATAACTGGTGAGCTTCACTTAACCGAAGGTATACAAAACACCAACAACATTCGCTTCCCAATGTACATTGGTAAACCCCTCCTCATTGCTAGTGGAATGCGTCTAGTCAATGCTGAGAGCTCTACAGTGATTGCCACCACCCAAAATCACGCCGTCATAACAAGCCGAAAATATGGAGATGGCTGGGTTTTTTATTTTGGATTTGACCTTGCAAAAACGTTCTGGGTGATTCAACAAGGTAGACCAGTGGATGCAGATTACGACGGTGACGGATATCTCCGCACTGGCGATGCATTGGTTACTGGAGATTATGAGCCGGAAATCCCGTATACAGATGAACTGCTGATTCTCCTTGAGCGTTTTATCGGGTTATCAGGCATTCCTCTCATCCACCGTCTTCCGCCCATTAACGATAAAATCCCCGATGTTTTGTTATTTTATGGCGGGGATGATGAAGGTAGTACTGGCGTTCAAATTCCAGCTGCCGAATTTATGACAAGTCGGAAACTTCCGTATCATATCAATTGCATGCTTCTCAATGGAAAATATGGCTTGAATCCTGGCGAAATTCGTTGCCTTGACGAATTAGGCACCGAGCTTGCTCCTCACTTTGACTTTATTAATGGCTTCGCCCACCCAACCGGATTTTCACGCAAGGACCTTCTAAAACAAGCAAAAGCCTTCATTAAGCATTTTAACAGACAGCCTTTAACCTCAAACTGCCACTGGTGTCGATGGACAAATTACCACGAACCAGCTCTTTGGTTGAGCGAAGTGTGCATACGAGGCGACAACTCATTCGTTCACAAGCGACTTGATGTGCTCAACCCAACAAACACTATTGGCTTTGCGTTCGGCACGGCGTTTCCTTTCAATATATATGCCAATCACACCTACGGCAACCGACGAACTGGTGTAATTGAGCTCCCAATTACTGCCTATGAAGTTGGGTACACTGCTGAGGGCACCGACTTTCCAACGCTTGAACGAGCGCTGAAACTTGCCATCCACTACGGCTCTACAATGAACTTCTTTTATCATCCCATCTATATTTCCCAGCAAAAAACGTGTCGCAATGCAATCGACAAGCTGCTGTCATTGATTGAAGAATGGGGAATTACGCCGGCGCATTCCACCCCCGATGCACTTGCGAAATGGTGGATGGACCGCAACGACAGCCAGATCAAAGACATCAGAAAAACAGACGGCAAGGAAACATTTATCGTTCAAACGCCTTCCAAGTTGGGATGTATCGTAAAACTAAGATATTTCGGAGCTTTGCCTAGTACGTCTCTTCCTTATCGCACTATCAAGCTAGATAGGCAATCTGGCTGGCTAATGATTGCCGTTTCTCCGGGCGAAACAAGGGTTGAAATTAAATTTGGATAATAACTTCGATTAGGAGTAATTTATGCAAGTCATCCTAGAAAAAGAGCCCTTTGAAAACAATAGCGCACACTGGATGAGGCGCGGCGATTGGCCCGCCAAGTGGATAAGCCACCCAGCAGTACGAGGCACAGAACCATCCGTCACTGCTTTTCGTAGAGAGTTCAATTTAACAAAAAGGACAAAACTTCGCATTCATGTGAGCGCAGACGAAAGATATGAGCTATTCCTCGACGGCAGGCACATTGGCCGTGGGCCACAGCGCGGCGACCGCGAAAATTGGTTCTATGAAACCTATGATCTTGATATCCCGGCTGGTAAGCACATGGTTGTTGCCAAAACCTGGTGGCTTGGCCCAAACGGACCTTCCCCATATGCCCAGCACACGGTTCGGCCTGGTTTTCTGCTCGCCGCTGAAGGTGTGGATGAGAAACTTATAAACACAGGCTTAGCACGCTGGGAAAGCAAAAGGCTTGGTGGACACAAGTTTATTAATCCCGGCATGGCATGGGGCACTGGCGCAAAGTTAAATATCGTCGGCTCAGACTTCCCATGGGGCTTTGAAAAGGGTGAAGGAGATGGTTGGACCCAAGCTGAGGTCGTTGGCGAAGCAGCGAACGCCTCAACGGCAAACGAATTTCCACCCATTTGGATGCTTCGACCTGCCATGCTTCCACCAATGCTTGAAAAGGATATCACGGTGGGAGTTGTGCGCCATATCGAAGCAATTGCCACTGAAGATACGCATCCAATTCAAGTGAAGGCAGATAAACACCTTGCTCATGAAGCAGAAGAATGGAATCAGCTCCTAGAAGGAAAAACGATGCTCACAATTGCCCCAAATAGTATGCGGCGCATAATTATCGACCTAGGCAATTACTACTGCGCATACCCTGTCTTGGTCACCACAGGCGGCGAAGGTTCAAAAGTTCGAATCCTATGGGCAGAAGCACTTTATGAAAAGCCCGAAGGCGGACCAAAGGGAAACCGAGATGTTGTAGAAAACAAGTATTTCATCGGCGTCGGCGACATATTCGAACCAGACGGGGGCTCGAAACGCGAGTTTTCAACGCTTTGGTGGGAAGCTGGCAGATATCTCGAAGTGCTTGTTTCCACTGCAGATGAACCATTGACCATCGAGAAATTAGGCATCCGCGAAACCCATTACCCCTATGACATACAAATGGAGTTTGCATCTGCCGACCCACGCCTAGAAGAAGTTGTCCCTATTGCTCGACGTGCACTCGAAATGTGCTCACATGAAACATATATGGATTGCCCCTACTATGAACAACTTCAATATATTGGCGATGTCCGTCTTCAAGTCCTAGCCACATACACTTTTACACAGGATGACCGCCTTCCAAGAAAGGCAATTCTGCAATTTGATCAATCGCGAAAAATTTCAGGAATTACGCAATCCCGTTATCCAAGCCGCATAATGCAAATTATACCGCCATTCTCCCTGTGGTGGATTGGTATGGTCCATGATTATGCCATGTGGCGAGATGACATTGAATTCGTTCGCGAACGCATGCCGGGTGTCCGTGCAGTGCTCGATGCTTTCAGACGCTGGGTAAACAATGACAACCTTCTGGAGGCGCCGAATGGATGGAACTTCATGGACTGGGTGCCAAGCTGGGGAAATGGAATACCTCCCGATGGCGATAAAGGTGTGAGCGGCGTTATAAATTGGCAATTTATTCTCATCCTTGGTCTTGCAGCAGAACTCGAAGAAATGCTAGGTGAAAGAGAGCTTGCCAAGCGAAATCAAAAACTTGCATATCAGATTAGGAAATCTGCAGAAGAGGCATTCTGGCACCAGGACCGAGGAATTTTTGCAGATAATTTGGCAAAAACTCGATTTAGTGAACACACCCAATGCTTAGCTCTTCTCTCTGGAAATATTGACGAATCAAAACGCAATAGCGTTATCCGTGGGCTGCTTGACGACCCCGACCTTGAGCGCACAACAATATACTTCACCCATTATTTGTTCGAGACTTACCGTCTTATTCGCCGCATGGACCGATTTTTTGAACGAATGAGCCTTTGGTTCGACCTCAAACGTCTAGGTTTTAAAACAACTTTTGAGCATCCTGAGCCAAGCCGTTCTGACTGCCACGCATGGGGTGCTCACCCAATATATCATTATTTCGCGTCGGTGCTTGGAATTCGTCCTTCGGAATCAGGCTTTAGGAAAGTAAGGATTGAACCGCAAATTTGGCCACTTACCTGGGCAAAGGGCAAATTACCTCATCCAAATGGCTTTATTTCGGTTGACCTCGCAATAAAAGACAGCAAACTTTATGGCTCAATTGAATTACCAGAGGACACATTCGGAACGCTTACATATGGCGACACGACTTTGAATCTCAAACCCGGAAAGCAAGAGATTTATCATCACTAATGGCGTCTCTGAGAATGTAACAGCTTTCCAATATTATTCAAAATTACAATCACATGACAAAACTCTTTGATAACAAATCTTGACCACCTGCGCCAATTCTGCTAGACTCTGCCGAGTAAACAGCCATAAGGGAGCTATGATGTCCGTAGAAAATTGGATACGTTTGGCAAAAATAGAAAATCCAAAGAAAGCTCTTGCCCTTGTAGAGCACTTTGGCGGTCCCGATGAATTGTTCCACGTTAGTGCTAAAGAACTCGTACATGTTTGCGACATTCACCCTAGGACTGTCGAGCGCATACAACAAGTAGCTGTGGAACCGGTGGACAAAGAACTTGCCAGTCTAGAAAAGGTTGGCGGCAAAATTGTTACTTATTGGGATGAAAACTACCCAGCGAACCTCAGGCAAATATTCGACCCGCCGCCCGTTCTATTTGTTCTTGGCGAACTACGTGAGGAAGACCGGTTTGCAGTAGCGGTCGTCGGAACCCGCCGCCCCACAGAGTATGGCCGTTCGATAGCAATAAAACTCAGCCGCGATCTTGCACGCAGGGGATTAACGGTTGTGAGTGGCTTAGCTCGAGGGATAGACACAATTGCCCACACTGCAGCAATCCAGGCTGGCAGAACAATTGCTGTTCTTGGAAGTGGAATTGACGTGCCCTACCCTTACGAAAACCGAGGGCTGATGAAGAAAATTAGCGAAAACGGAGCCGTAATCTCGGAATTTGCACCTGGCACCCAACCAGAGTCTTGGCGGTTCCCTGTGCGCAATCGCCTTGTTAGTGGTCTAGCGCTTGGAGTAGTGGTTATTGAAAGCGGCGTTGAGGGAGGTGCTATGATTACCGCAACGCTTGCGGCCGACCAGGGTCGTGACGTTTGGGCTGTGCCTGGACCTACGGACAGCGCTACAAGCCAAGGACCCCATAAACTTATCAAAGAAGGAGCAAAACTCATCGAGCATGCAGAAGACGTTTTAGAAGACCTTGGAATTGAAGCCGAAAGCACAGGGCGAGAGCGGCAAAGCATACCTAGCAACCTAACAACCGAACAGAAGGCTATTCTCCAAGTTCTCAATCTTCACCCAAAACATGTTGATGAGATCATTGGAGAATGCAGGCTAACGGCAGCTACTGCTAATAGCACCCTTACTATTCTGGAAATGCTTGGCCTTATTCGCCGAGTACCAGGAAACGCATATGTTAGAGCAGTCTAATTTCGATTACTAAGCCAACGCTCATCGTTGCACAATAATCAGATTTATGATTAAATTTTTGCTTCAAGCAAAGCAAGGTCGAAACTGAATATCTTCATAGGAATTGACACAACAGATTAGCAGCATTATAATTCTTCTCTCGTAAGTAGAAAGGATAATATTTGGAACTTTCGGGAGCGAAATCTGGTCTTAAGTTACTGACCACCGCTCCCGATAATCGTGTCAGCAAAGTAATTTCATTTGGGGTGGGAGTAAACAAACGCCCAAACTAAAATCCAGCGTTTGCAATTCAATTATCCACCTCGTTTGATAACAAAAAACTTCGGCTATAATGAAGTGCCAGCATAGGGAAGGATTATCGCTTGGTCAGATTAATTAGAAATTTTTCGCCTAATTGGCAGGTTTTAAATTAGGATGTCAAAAGCACTTATTATTGTTGAATCACCGGCAAAAACTAAAACTTTAAAGAACTTCCTGGAGGATGAGTTTAACGTCGAAGCTTCGATGGGCCACGTCCGCGACCTTCCCGAGAAGGAACTCGGAGTAGACATCGAGCATGGGTTCAAACCCAAGTACGTTATAATTCCGGAACGGAAGAAAGTTCTTGCTCACCTAAAGAAGCAAGCAAAAAGAGCAGGGCAAGTTTATCTAGCCACCGACCCTGACCGTGAGGGCGAGGCAATCGCATGGCACCTGATTCAGGTCCTTGGCCTTAAAAATGCTAAGCGCATTGCCTTCAACGAAATCACTCGCAACGCCGTCCGAGATGCCCTAGCTCATCCACAGGAGGTAAACGAGCGCCTTGTAGATGCCCAGCAAGCACGCAGAGTTCTGGATAGGCTTGTTGGATACAAGCTAAGTCCACTCCTTTGGCAAAAGGTAAAGAAATACCTAAGCGCCGGCCGAGTACAATCAGTCGCTGTGCGTCTTATATGTGACCGAGAGCGCGAAATTCAAGCATTTGTCCCAGAGGAATACTGGTCTCTAACTGCATTACTCACAAAATTCGATAATGAAAAACAATTCTCAGCAAAGCTTGTCGAAAAAAATGGTGAGAAGATCAAACTAAAGAATGAATCTGAGGCAAAACAGGTCCTCAGCGACCTTGAAGGCGCAAAATACATAGTTGTTAGTATCAAGGAACGTGAGCAAAAACGACATCCTTCACCTCCGTTTATTACGAGTACACTCCAGCAAGATGCATCGCGCAAGCTTGGTTTTTCTAGCAAAAAGACAATGCTTATAGCCCAAGAACTCTACGAAGGTATAGAGCTTGGGCCGGAAGGCTCCGTCGGCTTAATTACATACATGCGGACAGACTCCACCCGAGTTGCATCTGAGGCAATAGCCCAAGCACGTAATTTTATAGAGTCGGAGTTTGGCAAGGAGTATCTGCCCGCAGACCCAAGACAATACAAATCAAAGAAAACAGCCCAAGATGCACATGAGGCTATACGCCCTACACTTGTCTCACGACGGCCCGAAGATGTAAAAAAGTATTTGACCGCAGACCAATTTCGCCTTTATCAACTTATCTGGCAGCGTTTCCTGGCAAGCCAAATGGAATCTGCCGTGCTAAAAATCACTACTGTCGATATTTCGGCAAAAGACTATTTGTTTAGAGCAAACGGTTCAACAGTAAAATTCCCGGGTTTCACCATACTTTATATTGAAGGCAAGGATAATGGAAAAGATGAGGAAGAAGACCAAATTCTGCCAAGACTAGCGAAAGACGAAACTTTGCACCTAGTCAAGATGATTCCAAAACAACATTTCACCGAGCCTCCGCCGAGGTACACTGAAGCAACGCTTGTAAAAGCGCTTGAGGAAAAAGGAATTGGCCGCCCAAGCACATATGCGACAATCATTTCGACGATTCAGGAAAGGAAATATGTTCTACTAGAGGACAGGAAGTTTGTGCCAACTGAATTAGGATTCGTTGTAAATGACCTTTTAGTGAAACACTTCCCAGATATTATTGACGTGGAGTTTACCGCTGGTGTTGAATCGAAACTTGATGAAATCGAAGAGGGCGAGCTCAACTGGGTTGACGTACTAAATGAGTTCTGGAACCCATTCAAAAGCGCATTAGAAAATGCGGAAAAAAACATGGAAAAAGTAAAGATTTTTCCAAAGGAAACAAACGAAAAATGCCCAAATTGCGGTCTTCCGCTCTTTATTTGGGAAAGCAAATTTGGACAATTGTTCTTGGGATGCTCAGGCTACCCTACATGCAAAACAGTCGTTTCCAAAGGAATCGGCGAACCATGCCCAGTACCAGGATGTGGTGGGACAATCGTTGAAGCCAGCGCTGGAAGTGGAAAATACAGGTGCAGTAATTATCCAAAGTGCACATACGCTTCCCACGCAGAGAACAACACGAACGGCAATGGTGGTGAGGAAGTCACAGACCAAAACTGTCCGCAGTGTGGAAAACCGCTTGTAAAGCGCACAAGCAAGTACGGAAAGTTCCTTGGCTGTTCTGGATATCCAAAATGCAAATACATTGAAAACATCCCACAACCTGTTGGAGTTGCATGCCCAATCGAAGGATGCACAGGCGAAATCGCAGAGAAACAAACTCGAAGGGGAAAAACATTTTATGGCTGCAATCGGTATCCCGAATGCACTTTTGTATCATGGGATAAGCCGATTGGTCGCAAATGTCCAAAGTGTGGTTCAATGCTTGTTGAAAAACAATGGAACGGTAATCCTCGAGGCATTGAATGTATAGCGGAGGAATGCGATTATAAGGAATCCATAACGGAAGAACCTAAAGAAGAGGTAATTGCCTCTCAAGTTTAAAAGCTCTTACTGATGACAAACAAGCCGGTTTGGGATAGAATGCTTTTAAAGCATGCCAAGCTGGCTGTTTATTTTTGGAATTATTTTAAAATCGGAGGAATATATGGCAATACGAATTGCGTTCATAGGATTCCGCCATTCTCATATCTTTGATCTTTACTCTCGTGCCAATGCGTCCAACGACTTCGAAGTAATCGCGGCATGCGAGGAAGACGACGAAACAAGACAACAACTTAACGAAAGCATGAGGGCGCGGATTACCCATGATAACTTTGATAAAATGCTTGACGAAGTTGAATGCGATGCAATAGCAGTGGGCAACTATTATGGAAAACGAGGGAGCATAATCATTAGGGCACTTGAAAGTGGTAAACATGTTATTTCTGACAAACCAATCTGCACAAGCTTTGATGAACTCGATAAAATCAACATGCTCTCCATCGAAAATCAGCTCAAGGTAGGTTGCATGCTCGACTTGCGCGATAAAGGGCAATTCATTCGCGCTCACGAACTTATCCATGCGGGCGCAATTGGCGAAGTTCACGGCGTTGTTGTTTATGGCCAGCATCCGCTACTGTTCGGCACACGACCAGCCTGGTACTTTGAAGAGGGAAAACACGGTGGGACTATCAACGACATTGGAATACACGCCTTTGACCTGATTCCCTGGGCAACCGGGCTCGAGTGGTCACAAATTGTTGCTGCCAGAAGTTGGAACGCCTTTGCAACTCAGACGCCACATTTCCGTGATGCCGGTCAGTTTATGCTCAAGTTGTCTAATGACGGAGGAGTAGTCGGCGATGTTTCATATTTCATGCCGAATTCGCTAGGCTATACACTCGACTTTTATTGGCGAATGACTTTCTTTGGACGCGAAGGCATAATTGAAACGTCCAGCACTGCAAAATCAATAATGCTTGCGAAAGATGGGAATAAAGAACCCGAGATGTTTCCACCCGCAAAAGACAACTCAGGTGGATATCTTAGGTCCTTTGCAGAAGAGGTCTTACATGGAAAAACTGAAGGGCTTTCAACAGAGGATGTGCTTCGAGCTAGCTATGTAGCACTTTTGACACAGCACGCAGGCGACGAAGGGTTATTTGGCATAGAGATATGATTTAATTTGAAAGGCACAGAGGCTTTTATAAAATTTCTAAGAATTATCAAGCATATGCCTAATAATGGTGAATTAACAATAATCGGTGGGGGACTAGCAGGAGCAGAAGCCGCTTGGCAGGCGGCACAACGCGGCATAGAGGTTTGTCTATATGAAATGCGCCCCAAGAAACAAACACCTGCGCATAAGACGGGTCTCCTTGCCGAGCTTGTATGTAGTAACTCCCTCAAATCAAACCTCCTCACAACAGCCTCTGGACTCCTTAAGGAAGAAATGCGTATCCTAAATTCAGTTGTCATTGCCTGCGCAGACGATAATCGCGTTCCGGCTGGGGAAGCTCTAGCAGTTGACCGTGATAAGTTTGCCGAGTGTGTTACCGAGCGCGTATCATCGTTATCAAACGTTACTCTAATTCGAAAAGAGATTACCAAAATTCCCAAAGAAGGCACGACAATTATTGCTTCAGGACCTCTAACATCTGATGCCCTAGCTCGGGAAATCAGCAAGCTCACTGGGCGCGAGCACCTCTATTTTTATGACGCAGTCGCCCCCACTGTCACCGCAGATTCCATTAACTATGACAAGGCTTTCCGCGCTTCGCGATACGGCAAAGGAGAAGCAGCTTATCTTAATTGTCCGATGATTGAAGAAGAATACAATGCCTTTTGGGAAGCTTTGATATCTGCTGAGCGGGTACCCCTTGCTGAATTTGAACCCTTGAAGCTTTTTGAAGGCTGTATGCCTATTGAAGAATTGGCATCAAGGGGAAAACAAACACTCCTCTTTGGACCGTTAAAACCAGTAGGTCTAATAGATCCCAGAACAGGCAAGCGCCCCTTTGCTGTCGTTCAACTTCGGCAAGAGAACATAGAAGGCACACTATATGGCCTTGTGGGCTTCCAGACCCGGCTAAAGTGGGGAGAGCAAGAACGCGTTTTCCGCATGATTCCCTGCCTAGAACACGCAGAATTTGTTCGGTTTGGTGTAATGCACCGAAATACTTATATAGACTCGCCACGCCTCTTGCAACCTACCATGAAGTTTGACCCCCAAAAAACTACCCGCCAGCCTCAGACAAAGAATACTCACTCTGCGTCAAACTTGTTTTTTGCCGGGCAAATCACAGGCGTCGAAGGCTATGTGGAATCAGCGGCAATGGGGTTGGTCGCTGGTATTAATGCATCACGACTCCTAAAAGGCGAGGAACTTCTTACCTTTCCCCGGGAGAGCATGATTGGCTCACTAGCAAACTACATCTCTTCGCCCACAATAACCAATTTTCAACCAATGAACGCAAACTTTGGCATTCTTCCAAAACCGGAGCCGCCAATTCGAAACAAGCAAGAGCGTCAACGCCGCCAAGTCGAAATTGCAATTGGGTCAATTCGAAAGATGGCCCTTGTGCTGCAACAACATGTTTGTTAGAATCGAATTATCAACGTCATGCTCCTTTTCCATAGAGGACAATTAATTTTAATTAAGTAGCGCTGGCTTTTATTTCTCTTGGAGCAAAAGAGGAATAAGCAAAGGGTGCAGTGTCTCAACCTTGTAATCGAATAAGGCCACAAACCCCACATCAATCCAACGCCAATATGAAAGTATGCAGGACAAGGTGGTAAACAATGCTTTCGCCTGATTTGCGACGCAAGCTATCGAAATTTAATCTAGAGCGCAATAAAACAGAAACTTTAGAGTACCACATCACTCCAACGACACTTGAAAGCGTCATCCCTGGCCGCGTTCATGAACATGAGTATGGCGAATTATACATAGTCGAACGCTCGGCTGGCGATTTCGGCATCCTGCCCCAAGAGGAGCTTATTAGTAGACTGACCGTACTCACTACTTTAGGCTATTCACCTGAGGAGACACTGTTCCTAGACATCGAAACTTGCGGCATGGCTAGCCGTCCTCTTTTCTTAATAGGAATTATGCGAGTGTGTGATGGCGAATTGAGGATAGAACAGTTCTTTGCGAGAAACTACGCCGAAGAAAAAAGCATTCTCGCCCATGCCGCCGACACTATTGCCAAGCATAAAATGTTAGCAACGTTTAACGGCAAAGCCTATGATATTCCATATATACGCGACCGTATGCTATACCACAAGCTAGAGGCAAAGTTTGACGTCGAGCACCTCGACCTCCTGCATCATGCGCGACGAAAGTGGCGTCGAATACTCCCAAACTGCCAACTTAAGACCCTGGAAGAGAACATTTGCGGTCGTAGGAGATTTGGCGATATTCCCAGAGAAATCATACCCGAGCTTTACCATGCTTTTGTGCGCACTGGAAATGCCGAGACCATCGAGATCATCTTTCGCCACAATGCCCTCGATTTGATAGCAATGGCAGAACTCCTGCCCCATATCGGGCTATAAGCCTGGAAAGTTATTCAAAAATCCCCAAGCGACTCAAAATTATCCAAACAACCCTATTATTTTCCTTTCAGAGCTTTATCCCAGCTTATTTGGCATTCTTCTTGCATTATCCCCCATTGAACCCTCTAAGGGGTAAAGTGGGACTTGCAAAACCATCCAATCGATGGCCAGAGCAAAAAAATTAAAATCCAAAGTTCGATTGGCATGATAATTGCAAGTACCTCTATTGGAGTGAAGAGCAAAGCACGCCACTGATGAAAGAGAGAGAAATCTCTAAAGCAGGTTAAGAGCTCTCACTCTCAAAGAAAGAACGGAATTTAAAATCCGCGGACGATGTGATTGGAGCTGAATGGCGGCCGGCTGCAATCGACAAAGCCGCGAAAATTTCTGAAAGGAGTAAAGAAAAAAATGAAGAAGGTTCTGATTCTCTCTGTGGCTGTCCTGATGGTGTTCGCTATATCCGTAACCGCACAGGCAGCCGAAAACAACTGGCGGTTTAAAATCACCGCCGACTTTGGCACCGATGAATACATGAGCACCACTCAATTGGGTATGTACCCGGCGTCTGTAGACGGCTATGACGCTCAGGATGGCTCAGCTCAGTTCCTCCCTGACCCGTTTGGCAAAACGTACGCGGCTTGGCTTACCACCATAATCCCAGGCAGAACTGAGGCAATGATGAAGGATATCAAGGCTCCGTTTGCTACCAATGATTTGTCACTTACCAAGACTTGGGATGTTCGGGTGTATGGATTGAGAGATGCTCCTGCTCAGTTCACTACTATTAGATTGCGCTTCTATCCATTGGGTTTGGCTGTCGCGCCACCTAGCGTGTTCAACGGAAAGCAGTATGGTATAGACTGGATTTACTACATCAAGATGATAAATAACCGCGGTGTAGCGGGCGCGCCAGCAGATGGCACAGAGTGGCAAATTCCAGTTCCAACCACTCCGTCAGCAACAAATGTTGAGTTCTTCACGCTTACTCTACCTATAATAAGACTAACCGCAAGCACCCCGGCAAATGCG
Organism: Armatimonadota bacterium; assembly: GCA_023511795.1. Lineage (NCBI taxonomy): Bacteria > Bacillati > Armatimonadota > Armatimonadota bacterium. Next base: position 64,689 of record JAIMAU010000004.1, read on the forward strand.
GAATCAGAGGGCTATGTAATGGAGTATGGAATTAAGCCCTTGACTCCAATACCTGAGCCTAGCAGCCTACTGGCTTTGGCTACTGGCTTGAGCGGACTTGCTGGATTTGTGATTCGGAGAAGAATGTCATAAAGACATAAGGCAAATGACTCGTTACAGGTGTGCAATTTAGCCGCCAGATTAGCAAAAGTACTAATCAAAAAGCACACCAAATCGAGGGCCATCCAAAGCAGCAATGAGGATGGCCCTCTTACATTATAAAGAGAGCATCCAGCTAACCTGACTTGCAAGGCCATCATGAAGCGAAACTTTAGGGCTATAACCTAACCTTTTCCTTGCCGCAGAGATATCCGACAGCGTATGCCGCATATCCCCCAATTGGTCTTCAACACGCCGAACATTCAAGCTGTGCCCAACAAGTTCGCCGATAGCTTCAACGACTTTATTTAGGTCGACATGCGACCCGCCGCCAATGTTGAAAACCTCGCCCTCAACCTCCTTCGCCTGTGCAGCCAAAAGGTTGGCATCGCATACATCGCTTACATAAGTAAAATCGCGAGTCTGCTTGCCGTTGCCGTAGATAATCAACTCTTCGCCCTTGATTGCTGCCCTGATGAAGCGGTGGAAAGCCATATCAGGACGCTGGCGGGGTCCATATACAGTGAAATAGCGGAGGGAGACCACGGGAAGACCGTAATTTACAAAATAAAGGTGGCAAAGGTTCTCCGCAGCAAGTTTTGTGACCCCATAGGGCGATACGGGCTGTGGCTTAGCCGACTCCCTGAGTGGAAGTTCGGGCGAGTTGCCGTATACCGAAGATGAGGAAGCATAAACCAAGCGCCGAATATTCGTACCTACCGCTGATTCCAGCAACCTTTGCGTGGCAAGGATGTTGTTGCGCACATATACGCCAAAGTTTGCACCCCAACTCATGCGCACACCCGGCTGGGCAGCTTCGTGGAAGACCCAATCAACCTCCGATAAAAGGGGCTTTAAATCAAGGGCAAGCAAGTCGCCCTCAACGAATCGAAACCTTGGGTGGCTGAGAACAATGCTGAGGTTTAAAAGCTTGATGTCTTTTGAATAATAATCGCTGAAATTATCTATTCCGACAACGTTGCATCCGAGTGAGAGAAGCTTCTCTGAAAGCGTTGAGCCTATAAATCCTGCACAACCCGTTACGAGGCAATTCATCTCGTTTGTTTTATTCCTCCGTCATACCCTTTGTTGAAAAACATAACAAAACTGGGGGCAGTGCGTCATTTTTCGCGCACACCGCCCCCTAAAACTTGCTGTGCGTAACTAGTTTTACTTTCCAATCCTGTACATCGTCGTGCCGCAGGTAGGGCAAGTACCCTTGGTCGCCGGCTTCTTATTCTTCATAGTCGTTGCAACTGGGTTCTTCATTTCCTTCTTTGCTTTGCACTTGACGCAGTATGCCTCCATTTAGATCACCTCCTCTGCCTTTGGCGTCGGCGCTTGAATTTGACTGCTTTCTACTTCTCAGAATTCGCTCTCCACTAGCGTGAGAGCTCCTCAAGCGCAGAAAAACTTGCAATTCTAGCCTATATATTCTCCCACCTAGCGAAAAAATCCTTCAAATACAAGCAATTTTTCATGCTTTAGCAAGTTTTTGCAAAGCCTCAAGCTGCTTTGGAGTACCAAGGACTACAAGGATATCGCCCTCTCTGATTTCGACATCCGGCGACGGACTTGGGGTTAAAGCACCTTCTTTAGTTTTCAGTGCTATTACGTTTGCACCGGATTTCTCGCGGATGCCTGATTCGCGCAAAGTCTTGCCAACAAACTCGGAATCAGCCGAAACAGTAACTTCGCTTATCTCAAGCTCGTATTCCTCGCTATATAAAGCATTTTCCAGAAAATCCACTACCGTTGGGCGAAGAGCGGCCCAAGCCATTCTCTTTCCTCCTAAAATATAGGGCGACATCACCCTATCCGCGCCAGCCCTTCGAAGCTTCGGCTCATCTTCAACCTTAATAGACCTAGCAACAGTATATAGGTTAGGATTCAATCCCTTTGCCGTCAAGACTATGAAGGTATTGTCGGCATCGGTAGGAGCGACTGAGATGAGTCCTCTAGCCCGCTCAACTCCGGCTGCGAGAAGCACCTTTTCATCGGTGGCGTCGCCTTCTACGAAAAGCGCTCTCTCAGCAACGAGCTTGGGCAGCTGCTCTGGGTTATTTTCAACAACCACAAATGGTATATTTCGCCGTCGAAACTCAGACGCAATGGCTTGACCCATTCTCCCATATCCGCACACTATATAGTGATTCTTTACGGAGTTAATCGATTTTTGCATCCTTCTCCTCCAGAAAAGATGTTGCATTCTTTCAGTTGCAGCAAACTCTATTGCATTGCCTATTGTCCAAAATACCACTGTAAAAAGAGTCGAAACGCCTGCAAGAATTAAGACAATGGTAAAAATTTTCCCATCTTGCGAAAGGGGATGCACTTCACGATAACCAACGGTTGTAATGGTTATCACAGTCATGTAAAGAGCATCCAATAGTGGCATGTTCTCTATATACGAGTAGCCAAACGTACCTAGAGCGATGAGGGCAAACACAACCAAAACAGCGAACTTAAGCTGTCTAATTGGGTCCATAGGATGTTTCCAAAAACATAATTGCACAAATTGTGCTTTGGATTAATTACACAGCGAGCGTACTAACTCCTGCTTTTTCAGCTGCAAACCTGTGGGCCACCCGAATAGGTTCTGGAAGCCTATATTGAGGCGCACAATCCAAAACAATCTTTACTGCGGAATCAAAACTAATCTTATGTCCTGGTGAAACGAAGACTGGCTTTACGCCGGTGCGCGTGCGAACAACATTCCCAATCTGTCTGCCATCCAAATCAAACAAGGGCGTGCTGGAACCTCGCTCAAGTCCTGGTTCCTCATATACCCCATAAAGGTAAGACTTCGCGCAACCAATGGTTGGTATGTCAAGCAAAACACCAAGATGAGAAGCTATTCCGAACCCTCGTGGGTGAGCGATTCCTTGACCATCCACTATAACCACATCAGGAACGTGCTCAATTGCCAAAAACGCCTGAAGAATTACCGGACTTTCTCGAAAAGAGAGAAAACCAGGAACATAAGGAAACTGCAGTTTGCGGGTAGCCTGACGAACTTCAACTAAGTTTAAATCTGGAAAAGAAAGGACAACCACAGCAGCATGGCCCTGCTGGCTTGCCTTTGAAATACTCATATCCACACCGGCAATTAAATTTAGGTCAAGAAACCCATCCTCCAACGACACTCTGCTTTTGAGGGAGTGCTGAATTTCAACTGCTTCCCCAACCGAAACCTCCCATTTGTGAAGTTCAAAGAACCTAATACTCATCCTTAACAAGCGGCTCGCTGGCGATGGTATCCAAATCTAAACCATCAATTTCGCCTCTCAGCAGATGGTAATAACCTGCACATGCAATCATAGCGGCGTTGTCAGTGCACAATCTAGGAGGAGGATACGTTAGCCCAATTCCCCGTTTTGCTGCCTCGTCGAGCATTCTCCTCTGAAGACCAGAGTTCGCTGCCACTCCGCCTGCGAGCGCTATATTGCGGACGCCAGTGAGTTCAGCGGCTTTCATTGTGTTCTCAACAAGCATGTCCACTACTGCCGCTTGAAAGCTAGCGGCTATATCTTCTATCCGAAAATCCGAGCCATGTTCCCTAAAGAACCGAATTACCGCGGTTTTCAAGCCACTAAAGCTGAAATCGAGCGTCCCCTCAAGCTTGGCACGCGGGAAGTGGATAGCCTCAGGATTGCCTTCTTTTGCCAATCTATCAATAATTGGACCGCCTGGATACCCCAAACCTAGAACCCGAGCAGACTTATCGAATGCTTCCCCAGCGGCGTCATCCCGTGTTCGCCCTAGCATTTTGTAGTCTCCATGCCCCTTCACCAGCACTAAATCGGAATGTCCGCCAGAGACTACAAGGCACACGAACGGAAACTCTAACTCGGGATTGACCAGGAAATTTGCATAAATATGTCCTTCGAGATGGTGAATGCCCATCAATGGAATTTCCACAGCGGCAGAAACAGCTTTTGCGGCAGATACGCCAATTAGAAGCGCCCCAAGAAGTCCTGGGCGGTTTGTTACAGCGACTGCGTTTAAATCCGAGAAGCAGACATGCGCATTATCAAGCGCTTCTTTTATTACAGGATTTAATAGCTCGAGGTGCTTGCGAGAGGCAATCTCTGGCACTACTCCACCAAACTTTGAATGTAAGTCGACCTGAGAAGCTATTATGTCGGAGAGTATCTCCCGTCCATCACGAACAACAGATGCTGCTGTTTCGTCACAGCTAGTCTCAATACCAAGTATTATCATTCGGCTTCTCTTAATTTCTCCCTGTTGATTCGCAGATTGCGAAGAAAATTCTCATCCCACAAATCATCAATCCACATAACCAGCGCGTTCTCATTATTGTCCGTGTAGTAACCTCGGCGAATCGCTGCAACGTAGAAACCGTACCTGCGATAAAGATTCTGGGCTATTAGATTGTGCTCACGAACTTCCAATGTGGCCCGCCTAGCGCCACGGTGTATCGCCTCATCGAGCAAATTTACCAGCATGCGCTCGCCTATCTTCATACCTCTAAAATCAGGATCCACACCTATAGTAGTTATGTGAGCCTCTTCCATCACCAACCACATTCCTGCATATCCCACTATCTTACCGTTGTGTCTAGCTACAATGTAGTACGCATTAGGGTTGTGAACTTCGGTTGAATAGGCGCTGACTGACCAAGGCGTAGGAAAGCACTTAGTATCTAGCTCTGCAACTGCCTCTATGTCTTCGGGCTTCATCTGTTCAATTGTAATTTGAACTTGCCTATCAGCGGATTTCTTAGCAATCATAGTGTTATCTCCACGGCAGTCTAACATAAATATTTTTGGAGTGTCAAACATAATCCGAAGGAAACATACCCTCTGAATCCAAATATGAAAACTAGCGCGTGCCCTCAAACCGATTACTTCCACCAACCTAGGTTCCAAAAAACTCTCTAATTATAGAGAATATTGAAGGAAAAAGTTTGAGCTACAACGAAACTTGAAAGAAATCCAATTTTAGAGAGGTGATAAACTTGTTTTACTATTCGCTTTTCGCTGGAATTGTCCTTGCGTCCCTGATGTCGCTTTACTTCTCTGAAAGCTCATTTGCTGCAGTAATCCCATCTGAGCCCAAATACGTACAATCGCTCAATGGTATATGGCGCTTCAAGCTCGAACAAGGTGCGGTTAAAAACAAAGGACAAAAGCGGAAACTCAGCGCAAAGGACCCAATCACAACGCCAGCGACGTTCGAACCATTTTACGAACTTACCTATAAGGAAGACAAAGCTTGGCATGACCTCGCTGTGCCCAGCAACTGGGAAATGACTGGCTTCTCACCCGCAACTTATGACCAACCAGACAATGCATCTGGATTCTACCGCAAGTGGTTTGAGGTACCAGCTTCCTGGAAAGGTCGGTTGGTATTTGTGAATTTTGACGGCGTGCAGAATGGTGCCGAAATATGGCTAAATGGCCACCCTGTTAACGTTAGCGAACCTAGTTGGGACCGTCCAAACTATCACGAAAGCGGCTGGACCGCCTGGCAGGCTGATCTTACTCCTCACATTAGGTTTGACGAACGCAATCTTTTAGCCCTACGAGTGACCAAGAACACAAAATCGGCAGATCTTGACTCAGGTGATTATTTCTTTCTGGGCGGCATCCATCGGCCTGTAACTTTATTCTCTGTTCCGCAGACATACATTAAAGATATTACAGTACAAACGAGACTCCTTGACGGAGGAAAAGCGGAAGTTAAAGTTCTAATCGCCATTGGTGGAGAGCAATCCGACAATGCAATTGTCTGCATGCATCTCGGCGAACTCAAGGAGAAAATAGAATCGCGAGTTGCAGGAGGAAAAGCAGAACTTGTGCAAATCGTTTCAAACCCGAAACTTTGGTCAGCCGAACATCCAAATCTCTACAACTTAACAATAGAGATTAGGGACACAAACGGAAAATCAATTGAAAAGGTCGTCCGCCGCATTGGCATTAGGGAAATATCAATAAAGGATGGAGTTTTCTTGGTCAACGGGGTCCCTGTAAAACTTGTAGGAATATGCAGACATGATGTCTATCCATCGAAGGGTACTGCAATTGATGAAGAAGTCTGGCGCAAAGATTTAACCCTAATGAAAGCCGCAAATTTTAATGCTATTCGTACTTCACATTATCCATATGGTTCTAAGTTTTACGATCTTTGCGATGAAATGGGTTTCTACGTGGTCGATGAGCTCCCATACTGCTGGTGCCCAACTGATGACCCTGAAATGACTCCCGCATGGCTTCAGAGGGCTAGAGAAACCATTGCTCGCGATAAAAACCATCCGTGCGTGGTAATCTGGGCAATCGGAAATGAAAACAAGGAGGGACGGAACCAGAAGATTACTGCGGACCTAGTAAAGCAGCTAGACCCTACACGGCCGAGGCTAAACTCCTGCCGCCCTGCAGACGAGAATAATGTGGAGTTCGACGACCACCACTACACACGGCCAGAAGTAATAGCTTCACATGCGGCCAATAAAGAGCGGAGGGCGAAATGGCCCCTCATCTATACGGAAAACCCAAATGTCTGGGATGTGCGAAATGGCGCAGATTATGGTTGCCTTGACCTCTGGGGCACTGTCCACAAACGCACATGGGACGTAATATGGAACTCCGAGGTTATTGCCGGAAATTTCCTTTGGGAATGGCAAGACAGAGCTGTATCCGACAAATATCCTCTCAAATACTATGAATACGACCCAATAACCGGCGTACATTATGTTAAGACAAAAGGGGTAGTGGATGGCTGGCGTAATATTCGACCCGAGTATTACCATATTAAAATGGTTCAAACGCCGGTGCTTCTCGATTCCCAAGCCGACCTTGAAACAAAGCCTGGGGTTGCCGTCCTAAACGTAACTAACCGATACTCATTTACTGACCTCTCAGAGCTCAAGACGACATACCATCTCCTTAGAAAAGGCAAAGAGATTGCATCCGGCGCTATCAAGCCCAATCTCGCCCCTATGGCGTCGGGCAAAATCGAAATCCCTCTGCAAAAAGGTGCTGATACGTTGCGTGTAGAATTCAACCATCCTGGCGGTTGGAATATAATAAGCTATCAATTTAATATTGCAAAGCAAGAGCAACCTCATTTGCCTACGGTAAACGTGAAGCCACCTAATGAACTTACATTCCCAAGGCTCAACCTCATTAGAAACATCACAGGGAATAACCCATACCGCTGGAAAGTGTGCAAAAGATACCGAGGCAAGCTGGTAAATATAATCTCGTCGCCAGCTGTACCAGACATTTATTCGACTCCGCTAAGTAAAATAAAATCTGTAGATGCTGATATAGTATTGGAACATATACCAAAGACGGTTGTAGGCCACCTGCATGCAGAATACGAAAACGGCCTGTTTAGCTACCGAATAGAATGGAAATGGCAAAAGGCTGATATCCAAGAACTCGGTTGGACTTTTGAGATGCCTCATGAATACAATCGGTTTTCATGGAAGCGGCAGGCACTTTGGTCGGTCTACCCGGAGACACACATCGGTCGTCCGAGTGGAACAGCCTTACCCGATAGCGCAAATATGCACCTAACAAATATCAACAGACCCGATGCTTTTGACTTTAACTCGACGAAGTATAACTGCGATTGGGCATCGCTTACGAATTCGCAAGGTCATGGCTTAAAAGTTGAGTTTGCACCTGACCAACGACATCATTGCAAAGGCGGCTTCGGCGAAAATGGGAAATACCAACTCATTGTGAACAAACAATGCAGTCCGCCAAGGGATATTAGCTCAAATGTGGTGCCAGATTTTTACCTTGAGTTGTCGAAAGGCAACGTTATCGAAGGAAACTTTTGGGTGGGCGCAACAAAGACAACTAATAAATAAGCTAACTTAAGTGCAAATTCTAAAACCTGTTTTAATACCAAGGATGCCAGTAATTAATGTCAAGCGGCAGGTAGAATACCTGCCGCTTGTCTTCCTTGTATCGAAGTTTCTAGCACTAGACCTCACATCAGTGATTTCTTGCCTTCCTCGATTAGCCTTTTTACCTTTTGACCGCCCTTACGACCGATTTCCTCATAGAAGCTGTGGCCATACTTCCTGGCAGTCACTTCACCACCTTTTTCTCCACCCTTCTTCCCAGCCTCACTGACAGTCATCTCACCTTTCTTTTGAGGAGTCACAATGACACCTCCTCTCAATCATTCTCAGCAAACCCATTAAACATATATCTACTAAGGTAAGCAACCTTACAAGGCAAATGGAAGACAGGCACTTCCTACCTAGTCAAATGATTTTAACTATAATTCCCCAAGGGCTTTCTTTCCAGCCTCGATTAGCTGCTTGACCTTTGGACCGCCTTTAATGCCTCCCTTATGGCCGATGCTCTGATAGAATTCATGACCATGAGTTTGCGAGGTCCGCAGGCCGCCCTTTCGACCAGCCTCTCTGACAGTCATTGGATTTCCCTCGCGCTTGCGCATGGCAGTCCACCTCCTTTTGTGATTCTCTTTTTGGAAATTCCCAGGCGGCGAATCCTTTAAACCCACTGGGTTTTCATCTTTTTATGCGTTCAATACCTATTGGCATACGAAATACGGTTTATGCACTTCTTTGGGGATAATTTGTATTACTTGAAATAAAAGAAATAGCAAAAGGGTGGTAAAAATTACTTCAGATTCCCAGATGCACATTTCGCCAGAGTGTTCCAATCGTTGTCGCTGAGTTTGTCTGCAGGCACAAATAACCACCCATCCGCGTCACCTTTTATAGCCGCCTGGGCAAGTTCCATAAGCTCATTGGTAGGCACATCTTGTGGTGGAGGACTGCCCAGCCAGCAGTTGAGCAAAGCTATTACTTTAGACTTTTCTGGAACACGGCGTTTCCAACTCTGGCAAGCTCTGGTTATCTCCTCATAAGATTCAAGTGTACCAGCAACTCTTGAGCCAAACAACACAGGCGCGTGAATATCGAATATTGCACCACAATACTCCGGTTCAGTGCCAGCTCCCCCAGCGCACTGCCCAACCCAGAAATCTCTTTTATTTTTCGAAGCAACTTCTTGCGCAAATTTGACGAGTTCTGCGGCAATGTCGGTGCGAATTTTCATTTTTCTGTCCCACCATGCCGAGACAATGCCTTCGTCATAAAGAATCTTAATAGCAAGTTCGTCTCTAGTGAATTTTTTTTCGATTGAATCACAGAACTCCCGAACACAAGTATCGCAAAAGCAAATCTTATCATTTTCGGTGCCCCAATCAAAAAAGTTCAGCAAGACGCCATCAAAGCCTAATTGAATTCCTCTCTCAATACACCGCTTAATCTGAAGAACACGGGTTGTGCGGCTTGCTGCCATACAAAAGTATTCCTCGCCATAAGGATTTCCTTTGCAGTCTCTCCAAGCAAACTCCTTATTTCGCTTTTGCTTATCTAGGAACGTATTAATGCAATAACTAACAGTCAAACCCTTTTCGTGCAGTTTGGAGACAAGCGCTTCTATTCGAGAATCTACGTCGGAGTCATAAAAGAGGAGTGGACCAACAAGATTAACATGATTCAAGCCAGCGTTCCTACAACGGTCTGCTATCTCGAGTGCGGCTTCTACTTCCCCCTCCTTCGCCAGAGGATGGTTCTCAGGATAAACCGGCACATAGCCAACCCCATAAATTGGCTCTTTCGGCGCACCTGTGGCAAATTGGGAAACCAAACCCAAAAGAACAAATAACAGTAGGACTAACCTCATGCTAATTGAATTTTCTATAAATTTTGGCTAAATCCTGCAAACAACCGAAAATAAAGAGGAAGTGCCCGGGCTCAAGATGAATTAATTAAGATGCTAATTACTTCCAGTAATGAGGTACGAAAATGATTAAACGAACAGTAATATTCGTTTTGCTCACCATCTTACTAGCAACAACTCTCATTCCTGCTTGTTCGGCTCAAAAGCCGAAGAATATCATTCTCATGATTGGCGATGGAATGGGAATTGCCCAGATAGCTTTAACTAGAATGACATTGGAACGCGAACATACAACACTGAAAATGGATTCTATGGCATACACAGCCCTAGTTAAAACCCACTCGGCGAACTCCACCGTAACCGACTCTGCTGCCGCAGGCACCGCATTGGCAACTGGCTTTAAAACAAACAACGGGATGGTTGGAGTTCTTCCAAACGGCAAAGTGGTGCAAAATATACGTGAGGCAGCAGCAAAACTAGGCAAAGCCACGGGATTGGTAACGACCACAACTATCACTCATGCAACCCCAGCATGCTTTGGCGCTCATATAGCCAAAAGAGGCGAGGAAGCTGACATTGCGCCCCAACTAATTGAGAACCGCATCGATGTTCTCCTTGGTGGCGGGCGCCAGGTTTTCATCCCAGGGTCCGCCGACGGAAGCAAACGCAAGGACGAACGCAACCTCATCGCAGAAGCAAAATCCGCAGGGTACGCCATTGCTGAGAATAGAAAAGATTTGTTTGCTATAAATGCGGGAAAGCTACTTGGCTTGTTCCAAATGGGGGCTCTAACTACGGAACTACCAGAGCCAAGCCTTGCTGAGATGACTGCTAAAGCAATTGAAATCCTCTCGAAAGATAAGGATGGCTTTTTCCTCATGGTCGAGGGTGGCCAAATTGATTGGAAATGCCATGCGAACGATACTCAGGGCATGATAAAACAACTGCTCGACTTCGACGCCGCGGTAGGAAAAGCGCTAGGGTTCGCCCGCAAATACAAAGACACCTTGGTAGTAGTCACCGCCGACCATGAAACCGGCGGTCTTTCAATCCTCGGCTCAGAAGAAGGCAGTTTGGATTTTACCGCCAATTGGGCGACAAAAAGCCATACGGGTGTAAACGTTTTGCTTCTTGCCGACGGACCTGGTGCTGAGTCCTTCCGTGGTTTATTAGATAATACTGACGTTCCAAAGATTCTTGCAAAGCAATGGGGAATTAAAGGATTCGCAATAACTCGGTAGTTGGCTAGCTTTTACCTTTACGCAATTGACTAGCAAATATGAACCAATACAGCAACTTATATCTCTGGCTTAGCATGCAATTCATCTTGAAGGTCGCTAAACAATCCTTCAATTAGGTCCCTGAAACCATCCTCTGGTGATGATATCGCCAGTGATTTTTCCGCCATTATCAAGGCTTCTTGGCTTCTTCCAAGCATTTGGAATGTCTTAGCCAGTGTAAAATATATCGCAGGTGCATTTGGATCAATCATTGCTGCACGCTTTAGGTATGGAAGAGCTTGCAATGGGTTATCAATGGCAATGTAAGCATTGCCAAGTGAGAAAAGCGCATCTACATCAGCATCATCACGTGAAATGGCTTCTTCCAGAAGCTGGAGCATTTGCTGTTCTCTTTCCTGAGCCAGCTCCCTGTGGTGGAGATAGCTTCCAAATGCAGCCTGTCCTAGTGCAGTAAAAAGGCCAGGATAGTTTGGGTCTTGTGCAGCAACGGCTAAAAGTTCCTCCATCGCAGTATCACATTGATTATTGAGGGAATATGCAATCCCAAGGTTGAAGCGAGCTGTCAGGTGACTTGGATTCAAATTTAGACAATCACTGAACAGCACGATGGACTCCTCAAGATTGCCAGCATCCAAGGCCGCCATTCCCGCCTTGAAGTAGCGGTCCGAATCAGTTTCCAGTGGCCGTCCACAAATTGCACAAATCCTCGTATCATAGTCAAAGTCTATTGTACAAGCAAAGCAGCGCATTGAAACCGACCTCCTCAGTCTCCCCCAAATCAAAGGCAAGAATAGAATTAAAACTATATTCTGGGGAGAATACTTAATTTTTGTATACCCTTGCTAGTTTAATTCTAGAATGGCGTTCGTAATATGTCATATCGCCACATGAGAATTTTTGAAAAAAGATAGAATATAATTGCTCCTGGAAGTAAGTCTTGACACATTAGCAAGCTACGCATACCATTTAAGACTGAAGCGCTCCACATCCGAGGTATGAAAAACTATGGAAGCTTATAGCATTGAAAAGTTTCTAGACTGGCTGAACAGCTACTTGTGGGGGCCTCCAATGCTGATTCTTCTAATTGGCACCCACTTGTACTTAACTTTCCGCCTTAAAATCATCCAGAGGTTCACTCCGCTAGCAATTAAACTATCTTTATGCAAGTCGCGAGAAGGCGAGGGAGACGTGAGCCAATTTGGTGCGCTAACAACTGCACTCGCGGCCACTATTGGCACAGGAAATATCGTTGGCGTCGCAACAGCAGTTGCCTTGGGCGGTCCAGGGGCTATTCTTTGGACCTGGTTGACTGGCGTGTTCGGCATCGCAACAAAGTACTCAGAGGCTCTGCTTGCTGTTAAATATCGCGTTCGGACCCCTGATGGAAGGATGATTGGCGGCCCAATGTACGCTCTGGAACGCGGTTTGGGAATGAAATGGGCTGCAGTGCTCTTTTCCATATTTACAGCAATCGCAGCCTTTGGAATCGGAAATATGGTCCAATCTAACTCGATATCACATATGGCAAATGAGGTCGCGGGAGTACCATTTTGGATTACCGGAATGATTCTAACAATTCTGACAGGAACTGTAATTTTGGGTGGCATAAAATCAATTGCTCGCGTATGCGAAGCACTTGTACCATTCATGGTAATCTTTTATGTACTTGGCTGCATAATCATTCTAGGAATAGGTTATTCTAATATACCTAGCTCAGTCGCATTAATAATCAAATCGGCATTTACGGGAAAGGCAGCCGCAGGAGGATTTGCAGGAGCTACCGTAATGATGGCGGCAAGATATGGTGTCGCACGGGGTCTTTTCTCAAACGAATCTGGCCTTGGCTCTGCTCCAATAGTGGCGGCCACAGCACAAACAAAGAACCCTGTACGTCAGGCTCTTGTCTCTTCCACTGGTACGTTTTGGGACACGGTTGTCGTATGTTTGATGACAGGCTTGGTGCTCGTAAACACAGGAGTTTGGCAAACCGGGCTCCAGGGTGCGGCACTCACAAAGCAATCCTTCCATCACATTCCTATAGTAGGACCAATTGTATTGACTGTTGGCCTATTTGTTTTCGTATTCTCTACGATTCTTGGGTGGTCATACTACGGTGAGAAAGCCGTGGAATATCTTTTTGGCAGCCGAGCAATTTTACCGTATAGAACATTATGGGTCGGAGCCGTAATGCTAGGATCAGTAACAACACTCAAGGTTGTATGGAGCTTTGCAGACGCGGCAAATGCCCTAATGGCAATTCCAAATCTTGCTGCTCTTATTCTTTTAAGCGGTGTGGTGGTTGGTGAGACACGAAAGTATTTATGGGAGAGAAATCTAGAATTAGTTGCTGAGGACGAACCTGCAGTATCGTTAGCCGAAATCAGTGCAAATAGTTAAGGCGCCACTAGTGGGTCATTGACTCCAGCCTCACGAAAACCTTCGGCACGCAGGAGGCAAGAATCGCACCTGCCGCAAGGCTTTTCCTGGCCGAGATAGCAACTCCAAGTTAGCGAATAGTCAACCCCAAGCTCAACTCCACGTCTTATTATTTCGCCCTTCGTCATATGAAGAAGGGGAGCATAAATGCGAAACCGATGGCCCTCTCTGCCCGCTTTCGTGGCTAGGTTCGCCATCTCTTCGAACTTCCGCAGATAGTCTTCCCTGCAATCGGGATAGCCGCTATAATCTAGCTGATTAACGCCTATTACGATAGTATCCGCGCCGACTACTTCAGCGTAACTCAAAGCGAAAGACAAAAATATTGTATTTCGCGCTGGAACATAGGTAATAGGAATCTCTGACAATATCTCAGGTTTTTGACGGTCGAGTGGAACCTCAATATCATCTGTTAGGGCACTTCCACCCCATCGGCGCAAGTCGAATTCTATTGTGATGTGGCGAACACAACCAAGCAATTCGCCGACTTTTTTTGCACTTATAATCTCCTTCGAGTGGCGCTGGCCATATGCGAAAGTTATGCCAAAAAGTTCATAACCCTCCGCTTTTGCAATCGCCGCTGCCGTTGCGCTATCCAAACCACCTGAAATGAGAACCACGGCCCTGGGATTATGAATACTGTTTGAGTTCATGTTAGATTAATTGTAGCCGAAATTGCGCTTACAAATCTAGACGCGCTTTTGGTAAATCATTCCAACCAAACTGCGTCATTGCCAACAATCTGTCGAATTTCGGTGAGTAGTTTTGGGGTAGGTTCGACTTTGTTTTTGAGGAAATATTTTTTTATTCCGCCGTTTGCCTTGATGTGGAAAAAGACTGGGTTCTCGCCTGGAGACTTTTGCAATAATTCCTGAAGCATTCTTAGGCTCTGTTTATCTAAATCGGCTATCTCCACAATGACCGATTTAGATAGCTTGCCATTACTATTACCATTTATTCCGTCAGATAAGGGAGTGATGCTATCACAGATGACTCCGATTTGCTCTGAAGAAGTTTCCTCGTCGTCCCTAATACGTTCCCTGCGATTTGCCTTACCTTTCACCACAACAATTCCATCGTTTACTAGCCATTTCTTATACTCTTCGTATGCCGACGGAAATACAGTAACATCAATTGCTCCAGCAAAATCTTCTATAGTAACAAAAGCCATTGGTTCATTCTTTTTCGTTCGAACTTTTCGAATTCGGGTAATAACTCCGCCGACAACTACTTCTTCTTTCTCGGATTTTTCCTTTAGTTGCTCGCTACTGACAACACCAAGCTTCTTAAGCTTCTCCTGAAATTGGAGCAATGGATGGTCGGACAGATACAAACCAAGAAGCTCCTTCTCCCATGCAAGTATGTCATTCTTGGTAGCCTCTTTTACCTGTGGAAGCATAGACGGCTCCATAAAGGACGTTTCCTCCTGTGCTGCATCGGAGCCAAAGAGTGAAACCTGACCAATTCGTTTATCTCTTTGGGCTTTAGCTGCCACCATAAGGGCATCCTCTAAGATAAAAAGCAACAGCGCTCTGTTCTTGTTGATAGAATCAAAAGCACCAATCTTAATTAGGCACTCAATAGCGCTTCGTGTCACTGTAGAATCGCAAACACGACGGCAAAACTCATGAAGCGAAACGAATGGTCCTCCCCTCTTCCTTTCAGCGATGATTACGTCTATCACACCACGGCCCACGTTTTTTACAGCTCCCAAACCAAAACGGATTGCTCCATTCTCTACTTCAAACTCGACACCGCTTGCGTTAATATCTGGGGGCAAAATTTCGATACCAAGCCGCTTGCAATCCTCTATATATACAGCCAGACTATCCTTGTCGTCCATGTTTGCCGAAATAAGCGCTGCATAGTATTCCACAGGATAGTTTGCCTTCATATATGCAGTTCTATACGCGACAAAGGCATAACATACTGCATGGGCTTTGTTGAAAGCATAGCCGGCAAATGGCTCAATCTGGTCATAAATTTTTGCTGCTATCTCCGCATCAATTCCGTTGTTCTTGGCGCCCTCAATAAACCGTTCACGTTGTTTGTCGAGAATTGCGCGATTCTTGCTCGACATCGCTTTTCTGAGCACATCAGCTTGACCAAGAGTAAAACCAGCTATAGCCCGAGCTATATTCAGAACTTGCTCCTGATAGCAGATGACGCCATAGGTTTCTTTTAAGATTGGCTCAAGAAGTGGGTGAAGATATTCAATTGGCTGTTGGCCAAACTTCGACCTAATAAATTTGGGTATCTCTCCCATTGGACCTGGACGATATAGGGCAACAATGGCAGCCAGCTCCCTAACAGAGTTTGGTTTGAGTTCCATAACATTTCGCCGCATACCAGTTCCTTCAAGCTGGAAGACTCCATTTGTATCGCCCCTGGCCAGCATTTCGAAGGTTTTTTGGTCGTCGAGCGGTATATTCAAAATATCTATATCAATACCCCGATGGCGTTTGACGTTCTTTACGGCATTTGCCAGTATTGTGAGGTTCGCCAAGCCCAGGAAATCCATCTTTAAAAGGCCAACCTTGGCAATATCTTTCTTTGCCAACTGAGCGACCACTTCACCCTTACTGCCATAGTGGACAGGCACGTGATTTGTAAGCGGCTCATCAGAAATTAGTATTCCAGCTGCATGAATACCAACATTGCGGTTAATGCCTTCTAGCGTGCGCGCAGTATCTAACAAGCGAGCTACTTCTAGATTATTCTGATACTCCTCTGCAAGCTCTGGATTTTCCTCGAGCGCCATGTCAATGGTCATGCCAACTGGGACGGCTGGAATCATTTTCGCTATTCGGTCAACCTCATGTGGGGCCATACCGAGTACGCGCCCACAGTCCCGAACGGCCGCTCGGGCCTTGAGACTGCCGAAAGTGGCTATTTGGCCTACTCTGTCTTTGCCATACTTATTTATCACATATTGAATCAACTCTTCTCGACGGTCATCTTGAATATCAAGGTCAACATCGGGCATCTCAGCCCGCTCAGGATTTAGAAATCGCTCGAACGTTAGTCCGTACTCGATAGGGTCTACATCCGTAATTCCGAGGGCATAGCAAACTAAGCTTCCTGCTGCTGAACCACGAATTCCAACGTAAATACCTTGCTCCCGTGCAAAGCTGGTGAAATCGCGAACAATCATCATATACTTCGCAAAGCCGCATTGCTTAATGACATCACACTCATACCTAAAGCGTTTTTCGTAGTCTTCGGGTACTTTACCGCCAAACTTTGCAAGCAAGCCAGCGCGCGCCTCGGCTTCCATGTATTCTCCTGGGTCAACCCCCGCGGGAATACCAGGGTCTGGAAGATTAAGTTGGCTGAAATCAAAACTGCAGTTGCACCGTTCGGCTATTTCCAGGGTATTTTTGAGCGCATCCGGAAGGTGACCGAAAATACTAACCATTTCCTCAGGGCTCTTCAAGTAAAATTCTTCCGACCCAAACCTTAAGCGATTTGGGTCGTCGAGCGTAGAACCAGTTTGGATACACAGCAGAACATCGTGCGGCGCTGCATCTTTTTTTGCGATATAATGGACGTCATTCGTGGCAACGATCTTGAGGTTCATGCGAGTAGCCATCTCAACTAGTGTCCGATTGACAGGCTCCTGCTCGGAAAGACCATGCTCCATCAGCTCCAGGTAAACATTCTCTCTACCGAAAATGTCTACGTAATCCCCAAGGGACTTCTCTGCTTGAACAATATCTCCTTGTAGTATGTGGTATGGAACTTCACCCGCTAAGCATGCAGTCAATGCAATTAGGTCGCCGCTGTATTGGCTTAAGAGCTCCTTATCCACGCGTGGTTTATAGTAGAATCCCTCAGAATGGGCGAGGCTTACTAGTTTAATGAGGTTCTTATAACCTTTTTCTGACTGCGCCAGAAGCACGAGGTGATGTTGGTCTTTATCCAACCTTGGGTCACGACGCGTTCTTGATTCCTTTGCAACGTAAACCTCGCATCCTAAAATAGGCTTGATACCTGCATCCTTCGCCTCGCAATAGAAGCTTATGTTGCCATACATGACGCCATGGTCGGTAATAGCAATAGCCGGCATGTTCATTTCTAATGCTCGTTCGATTAGCCCTTGGATGCGACAAGCGCCGTCTAGCAGGCTGTACTCAGAATGAACATGCAGATGCACAAACTCAGGAGTTGACATTGCCGGCTTCCAAGTAAAAAACTTTCAATGCTTGAGTTCAATACCGAACCATATGTTACCTGCAGAAATACTAACTTTTCGTACAAATGACTGTTTAGCAAGCAAACTCGATGTAATTTTTCAGGATGGTTGCGTTAGTATGTTGAGGATAATGAGCATTCCCTTTGCCATTAAATTCTACCCTAGCTGCCAATCAAATGTCGAAGAAAAAAATTCTAAATCTTATACCCTCATTTGTCACAATTCATTAATTACTTAACATTTCGAGATCCAGCCCAAACCTAATTTTCAATCGGAAGGGAAAGGCATAAAGCCGGCTTATCCTTTTAAAATGAAGGAGTAAGTCCTGCAATCAGCGAAAAGAAAGAAAGGTTCACACTAGTTTGACGTAAGGTTCAATGAAGGCAAACATTTTCTTTCTACCAATTGTATTTATACAGGTGCTTACATCCACAGCGCTACTTGTTCCAAAAGGAAATCCCGCTATTGAAAATCTCCCAGACGCTGGTGGATGGATCAACTGGGAACGCCTAATTATCAAAGCCATTGGCGTTTGCAACCTCCCCGGCGACGTTGAGAGTGAAGCTGAGGCATTGGAGATAGCTCGCGCCGCAGCAACCACACGCGCCCATCGAAATCTTGCTCTAGTAGCAAATTCTGTTCGCGTTTCAGGAAACACATACATCAAAGATCTTGCCAGCAACTCTGAGGAGATACGCCTAAAACTCGAAGACTTTGTGAAGAACGGACAGATAGTAAGTGGAAGGCAACTTTGCGACCGCTCTTATGAGATAATTATTCAGGCAACCCTGTGCGGCAAAGACGGCATTACAGCTATTATATCTTCAAAAACGCCCAATGAAGGAGTGGCTAACCGAAATAATAAGTTGCCGCTAGGATTAGTTATTGACGCACGTAGCATTGATTTGAAGCCATGCCTGTTTCCTGTCATATTCAATCTTGAAGGTCAAAAAATTTTAGACACGGCAGAAATTGGCTTAGTAGCTTACTCAAACGACGCAAAGCAAGCTTTAAAATCGAAAAAAAACAGAGCTCATCCAATCGTTGTAAAAGCATTAGGAAAGAATAAGAAATCACCAACCGACATAATGGTTAATACTGAAGATGCTGCCCGTATTCTGGAAGCAAAGCGTCAAACTGGTATTCTTTCGCATTCCCGCGTTTTGGTTCTTATAGGTTCTCCAAAGTGACTTTCAAACGTGCAAGGTAAGCAATACTTTACAATCACATCGCTCAGGTGTTACAATGGTTTTACACATACACAGAACAAATGTACGATTGCAGAATGAAGGACAAACCAATTGGCAGGCCAAAGCAACGAAAGTCTTCGCATACTGGGAGTTGATCCCGGCCTAAATGTCACCGGATATGGAATTATTGAAGTCATCGGCGATAAGCCGGCGCTCGTTGAAGGGGGCGTAATCCGCATATCTCAAAAACTACCCTTAGAGAAACGACTGTCTACAATCTTCCATGGAATTGAGGAATTAATAAAAGACTTCAGTCCCCAAGCACTTGCGCTGGAAGAGATTTATACACACTATGATAGACCTAGAGTCGCGGTCATGATGGGACATGCGCGAGGTGTTATATGTTTAGCGTCGTCTTTGAACCAGATTCCTGTCTTCAGCTATGCCTCGACTCACATAAAGGGATCTCTTACGGGCAATGGGCGAGCAAGCAAAGAACAAGTTCAGCGCATGGTTCAAGCCCAACTTAATCTGAAAACTCCGCCAGAGCCGCTTGATGTAAGTGATGCGCTTGCGGTAGCGCTTTGTCATTTCGTTAGGCAAGGCAAAAATCAAAACCTAATTCAGGAACTTTGATAAGGAACAAAAAATGATTTCGTATATCCGAGGAACTCTGATTCCAAAAAGCGAATCAGAAGTTATAATATGGTCAAACGGCATAGGCTATGAAGTTATGGTCCCCTCGCCTGTGATGAAGGGACTGCTCAAAAAGACCGATGAGGAACGGAAAGATATCACGCTTGTAACTTATCACTACTTCGAAAACAACCAGTCAAAGCTCATTCCTCGTCTAGTGGGTTTTAACAATGAGATAGAGCGTGAGTTCTTTGAGCTTTTTATCACGGTAACGAACATGGGGCCAAAAACCGCCGTCCGAGCACTATCTCGCTCGTTTCATGAAGTAGCAGAAGCTATTGAGAATGGCGATCACAAGGGACTTGCAACACTACCCGGAATTGGTGAAAAAAAAGCACGTCAGATTATCGCAACCCTTCAAGGAAAAGCCGGCAAATTCGCATTGATAAGAGACGAAGCCCTTGCTGCTGAACCGCTGCCAAAGGAAGACATTCAAGCTGAAGCAGTAGAAGTGCTTCTTCAACTAGGCTACAAACGCTCTGAAGCACAGCAAATGGTGGAACAGGCAATTGAGACATCGTCCTCGAAGCCGAAGACCAGCGAGGAACTAATTCAGCAAATTTATGAATTGAAGCTGATGAGATAGCAACTACCATGGCACGACAGAAAACGATAAGCGCGAAGGATACGCAACAAAAATCAAGCATGCCAAATCTGCAGGAAGAGGACCGCAGTTTATGGAACCTGCGGCCACGCACGCTGGACGAGTATATAGGCCAAACTGCAGTGGTAGATAATATGAGGATTGCAATTACTGCTGCACGGAATAGGCGAGAGCCATTGGACCACGTACTTCTTCATGGTGCGCCCGGCCTCGGCAAAACAACCCTAGCACACATAATCGCCGCCGAGATGGGAGCTAGCATTATCGCAACGTCTGGCCCAGCACTTGAAAAACCAAAGGATGTTATGGGTATACTTTCAAGCCTAGAGGTCGGGGACGTACTTTTCATCGATGAAGTCCATCGCTTGTCACGCGTAGTCGAAGAATTCCTTTACTCCGCAATGGAAGACTTTCAAGTTGATTTTGTTCTAGACAAAGGCGCTTATGCCAAGACAATAAAAATTCCGCTAAAGCGGTTCACTCTAGTGGGAGCAACAACCAGAGCAGGCATGTTGTCTGCACCATTGCGAGATAGGTTCGGCATATTTGCGCACATGGATTACTACTCGCCTGAGGAACTGACTATGGTTGTTCAGCGGTCAGCAAAGCTATTGGGTGTAAGGGTAGAACCAGATGGTGCTGAGGAAATTGCCCGCCGTTCGCGGGGCACTCCTAGAATCGCCAACAGGCTCCTTCGACGCGTGCGGGATTATGCCGAAGTCGAAGGAGATGGCATTATAACACGCGAAATCGCTGACATAGCCCTAACAAGAGAAATGGTCGATGCAATCGGACTAGATAAACTCGACCGAAGCTATCTCCGAACGATAATCGAGTACTACAACGGCGGACCCGTCGGAATCGAAGCGCTTTCGGCAACCCTAAATGAAGAAACTGACACACTAGTTGATATGGTGGAGCCTTACCTTCTCAAAATAGGTTTTCTAAATCGCACTCCCAGCGGGAGGAAGGCAACCCACCTTGCATATGAACATTTGGGAATCCCATTCAAAGGACCTGAAACTAACGGGCTCCAACTCAAACTAACACCTTAAGTACGCCGGCAAATTCTGCTCTTAAAATTAATAAATGGCATCAAACAATTAATCTGGCATGAGTTTTTACTCTAAAAACGTTTGGGGCGGGAGCTATGCCCCCACCCCAAAACATCTCTTAATATTTTAATCTTCCTATTGTATCGTAAAGGCGCCCATTTGGTCCCAGCCGTCGCGTGTGTTTGCATTATCATATACAAGCATCCAAGCCTTACAGCTTTTGTTTGCCATTGTTGACTTAAATTCGATTCGCCAATTTACGTCGAGGTATGTCTCTCTGCGAACAATAGTGGTTTCAGAACAATAAAGCCTGCAATAGCTATTCTCAAGCACAACTGACGAACCAGGAGCCGCACCCTCTCCCCAAGTGGTGTTCGCATCATTCTTCACGTATAGTTTGTTTGTATTTGCATCGTATCTGACAAATACTGCGTTTGTTTGGCTAAGCGTTGTGTTTAGCAACAAGTAACAATTAGCAAGATTAGCATATCCCTCATTGTCCGAGTATTTGCTTGTGAAGGTAGTCTTGACACCAACCGCAATGCCGCCGCTACTTGGCGCCAAACTGAGGTTCTCTGGAGCAAGCGGCCTGTATTCGTCAGCTCCAATGTCGACAGTTTCTCCGCTGATGCGCGCTTGATTATCTAGATCCTTCCATCCCTCGCCGACAACGCCATTGCTACCAGCGTTTATGCACGGTGATGTTGGAATTATGTGATAGTTGCCGCCAACCCTATCCACTAGCATTGGATCTGCTAAAATATCCCTCACAGGGTTAGTAATCCCCGAGTAGTCATATGCTCCATTCGAATAGAGACAGTTCGTCTGCATATATGCTGATGAATTGTACGAGTATACACCTGACGAGCAGAATGCAATAATATTATTCACAATGCTCGCACCGCTTCTTTCGACGCAACCGATGCCTCCACCATCGCTGGACGCAGTGTTTCCAACGATGGTATTGTTTGCGATAATCGGGCTTGAGCCGAAGTAGCAATAAATACTGCCTCCAAACTTAGAAGCAGTATTGTCAGCAATAACATTGTTCATAATATTCGGTAATGAGTCAACCTCGCATGCAATACCACCACCGCTAACCTTCGCGATGTTCTTCTTGATCGTGTTGTTTGAAATAGTTGGCGAACATCGATAGCAGCTTATACCGCCACCATCTGTAGATGTCGCTTTATTCGCAGTTAGCGTATTGCTAGAAATCACTGCATCTGAGGTATAGCAAAAGACTGCTCCTCCTTGATAGGCGGAGTTCTCCGCCATCGTGTTCCCCTTGATTGTTGCTGCGGACGAATAATAGCAGCCAATAGCCCCGCCGCCATTGGTAGCTGTGTTACCATTAATCTTGTTGCCAGTAATAGTAGGTGTGGACGAGTAATAGCAACCAATGCCTCCGCCGCCATGAAGTGCAGTATTGTTGGTGATTGTGTTTCCGGTGATGGTTGGCGATGATCGATATTGGCAGTGGATTCCACCGCCTCCATAGGAAGACGTGTTACCAGTAATGACATTATTAGCTATCACTGGCGAAGCATAGTAACAAAAGATTCCGCCGCCGCCAACTGTGGAACTTCCGTTCCTAATGGTAAATCCATCTATACGGCCACTCTCGCCAACGCCGGGCAAGAAGGTAACCACACTGCCCTCTTTGCCGCCGTCTATGATTGTTATATTTGTGCTGGGTTTCCTTTGCGCAAGCGAAACCTCGGTACCTGCAAATCCACCATATAATTTGATGCCAGCTCTAATTGTAAGACGTTCCTGATAGGTTCCAGCAGCAACCCAAACTTGATCGCCATCTATGCATTTGCTAAGCGCATCATTGATGGTGAGAAATGCCTTTTCCCAAGTCGTGCCGTCATGCACTTCCCCAGGCGCGTTGTATTTGACGCGGAAAATTGTCGGCTGACGTATAACAAAATATGCTGAACTAATCTCACTTGGCTCGTAATTGCCCTTCCAAGCCTTTGCCTTAAGGGTCAATGTCCTATCAACAACTATTGGACTTTCGTAAACTTTACCATTAGTCAGCGTTGGGTCAGTTCCATCCGTAGTATAGCGTATCGTAGCGCCCGCTGTGCCACAAGTAATAGTAACGTTCTGCGGCGTGCTGTAAGTGCCCCCGTTAGGAATAATTACCGGGGTTTCGACTTTGCCAAATCTTACTGTAAAACTGATTGTGCTTCCGGCGCTTCCAATGTTGCTTATTTTCAAGCCGCCTGGGCTACCGTCTGCTAGAAAACTTGAAGGGTCCGTGGTATCATCAATTTGAATTCTGCCTTCTTCCAATGAGAAAGTAGCATCATCAGGGTTTCCATTTTCTTCGATGGTGCCTCCAGGTCGATAAATATATACTTCATCAGGTGGTCCGAAAGCATTCCCCATCCCATCGCATTCGGTGTTAATTCGATAGACAAGCAATCCTGACCCCGGTAGCATGCTTTCAAACGTCGGTCTGTTATTATTGCGGTATTCCACGACAAAATACTGCGTATCAGAATAAGGCGAAGATATTTTGTAGCAGTTATTTGTTGGAGAAGTTATTGGTCGAATAGAATAAGTTCCAGCTTGAACGATCTCT
Organism: Armatimonadota bacterium; assembly: GCA_023511795.1. Lineage (NCBI taxonomy): Bacteria > Bacillati > Armatimonadota > Armatimonadota bacterium. The sequence continues at coordinate 88,538 of JAIMAU010000004.1, forward strand.
GGAATTTCTTCAATCCACCTGGTGTACCGCCATTTCATATAAGCGCCCATGTGTTGCGGTGGGTCGGTGTTATATTCCATAATATCCCAGAGCCATACAGGATAAAGCCCGTCGAATTCATAATGATAGAGGTCCGGCATGCCAAGCGAGTGATTCATCTCGTGGCAAAGCACGCCGACTCCTTCTGATTCGAGAAGATAACTCTGCAATTGGAAATTATAGGTTCCCACGGTCTTTCCATTGATTTCAGGCGGAGTGACACCATCGAACTCAGGGGTAAACGTCCACATATGTGGCCACAGGAGATCACTCCAAGCGCCTGGCGAACCGTAGACAATAAAGCATACGTTATCTACATATCCATCGCCATCTGAATCAACAACCAAGTCAGAAGGAATATATCTTTTTACTGTGTTTATAGCGCTTTTCAAGAGGATATGCTCTCTGGTAGCCATATCCAAACCATCATCCTCATAAGGGTCAGTATAGCCAATAGGATTTGATTCACTCTTGGGCTGATAGTAGGCTCTAGGGTTGTAGTCCTGGTATGAGACGACGGTTTCCTCGGCGGGTGGATAAAAAGTTGTGCTTACCGACAGTTTATTATATGAAACTTCGGTGTAGTAATTACTCATCGAATTTGCCAGAGGAGCTGTGAGGTTGAACATATTATCATAGGTAGAAATCTTGTCGGTAAATTCGTTTTCGTCTGAAAATCTGATAAAAATGACAATATTATTGATAGTCCCAGTGCTAGGCGCTGGCCGAACAGGCCGAATTCTGCTTGGCATGAACAAAGCATACGGCTTTCGCATGCCCCGCAAGTTCGGCATTACTCCCCTTTTCAATCCTACGGCAGCCGGGTTAACCTTCCCGGCTACATAACGTGAAGGTAGCAGCTTGCCACCTGTCTCAAAAGCGTATGTATAGAAGCCGGTTTTGGGGTCGCGGACGATGACGTATCCATCCGCATCATGTAGCCACCTGTAACGCTCATCTCCACTGCAAAAGCATTTTAGCACTTCTCCATTTGGCTGCACCAGGGTTTGCGGCACATTTCTCAGAAAAGCTCCGCAAGCAAATGAACTAATCAAAATTGTCAACGGAATTGATAGTGCAACCGCCGCAAGCCAGAGAGGTATGCGCCTTTTTTGAACTTTCATAACTTTTCCTCTTTCCGCATGATGAATGTATAAATTATGCAGACCCCATGCAACATTCGCCGGTGGTCAAAGGTTCGGGGGATATTTCATTGTTAGACCTAAGTATACTCTACACTTGTTCCCGCTGAAACTGAACTAGCTCAAAAGGTTCTACCACAGAGTTTTGTAACTCAATAATACCTAGAATATTCTAACCCACAAAGGATTTGATGTCAACCATTTGGAGTAATACCGCATATTTTCAAACTAGAAAGATGTGAAAAGCGCTTATTCTATGCTCAACAAGCACTTATTGCGTTGTACAACCATTGAAGTTTTTATAATTACTTTGCCTTATTAGATTTACCCCAAATTCGCCGCATAACTTTTAATAAAACCCCATTTCTCAAGTAAACCTTTCAATCGAATATAAGCAGGTTTTGGAGAGCAGTCGCCCCTCAGTAATCCACCATATGGCCAAAATGAGACAGCATCCGCCAAATCCCACCAACAAATGGCCTTTATATAGGGTTTCGAATAGCAGATTGTATAAATAGCCTCTACCCATTCTGCTTGCATTTCCTCTGTCCAATCTCCATGCCAGCCTGCTGATGCTTTTTTCCTTTGGCCATTTGGATCAATTCCTGGCGATGAAGAACAACCCATCTCAGTAATATGGATTGGCTTTCCTAACTTTGCATAACGGTCAAGAAGGCGGTCAATTTCAAAAAGGTCGTACTCAGGGTAATACATTTGCAAGCCGATTACTTCAAAATCAACACCATATCTAATACAATCTCGCAGGTAGGCATAAGGTGATCGCTTAGGTGGACCCATTTTAGGTGGCTTTGCCGCATATTCGCCCCAAAGGTGACAACAATTAATTATCCGCTGGACATTTGGGTCACCTTCGCGTGCGGCTTTGGAACACACCTTAGCCAGATTCGTCAGTTCCTCTGGCTTGAGTCGCAGAGAATTTGAGTAATCATGTGCCTCATTCATTATCTCGCAAAATTGAACTTTCCCAGCATATCTTGTACAAACTTGTTTTACAAGTTTGTACGCGGCCCGTCGGGTATGAGAATATGGCTTATTCTTCAGCCACTCCGGAGTCACACTAGCCGCAAGGTAAAAAGGTGGGCACAATTTGATTGCCATACCCATTGAGCGCAACCAGTTGACCTCCATATCCGTCCTATCGAAATTACGTACAGTCTCTGTGGGCGCATAATGGCTGAGGTAAAGGTGTGCTATGCCAAAGTTGAAAATTTCCTTGAATCTCTTATCATATTCATATCCCCTCGCCGGATGCCCAAATGAGTTGCACCCAAAATAGAAACCTTTTCTATGAACACCCATTTTCTCTATTCTGTGCTTAGCAACGGCAAGTGTGAGTTCCTCACCAGCAGCAAGCGTTACTGCTAAAGATTTGTATGGTGGTGCTTTCTCTGCGTCTGCCAACTCACGGTAAAACTCATTTGGCATTCGAATGCCCTCATGTTCAGCACGCTTAAGAGCTTCTCTTACCCGCATCAATCGAGTAGCAGCAGCTTCCTTTACAAAGTCTATGTCACCTGGCTTTGAGTATCCCTTCCCCTTGCCATCCGCATAGATAGTAACCTCTCCAAAACCTGGTATTTTAATCAAAGCACAAACTTGCACGGGTTTATCTGGAAGCACCACAGTCGCATATCCATCATGAACATAAGTGCGCGTTGGACATGGCTCGTCCGACAAGTCTCTGCAATGGAAGCGTTGTATAAAATCTTTTGACAACCTTTCACCTTGGACGTTGCGAAAATGCACACGTAATTTTCGCGCCTCATCAGCTGACAAGCCATCGATATGGGTAAGAATAACACAAAGCAAGAAAATTATAAGCTTTCTCATGTTTTTCCCTCATGGTTTGTTAGAAATTATATAACCACTCGTAATGTTTTGGAAATAGAAGATGAACCATAGTACCCAAAATCATATTGTTCATGGCATGCCAGGAGTACGCTCTGTGTCTGACAGGCATGCAGCGCATGATATAGAACTGCTCAGGCGCAAGTTTTGGATTGCGCTTATTTTAACTATTCCTGTGTTGGTTTATTCTAAAGAGGTCCAAGAATTACTTGGCTTCCGCCCACCAGCATCCCACTGGTCGGAATATATATCGTTCTCTTTCGGAACAGTCATTTTCTTCTATGGAGGAATCTTTTTTCTTAATGGAGCAGTTGGCGAACTAAAAACTCGCCAACCGGGGATGATGACGCTTGTTTCTATTGCCATCACGGTTGCATTCGTGTATAGCGCCCTCACAACCTTTCGTCTTGTACCAGGCAAGGCACTTTATTGGGAGCTCTCCACATTGGTTACAGTAATGTTGCTTGGCCACTGGATGGAAATGCAGGCAGTAGGAAAAGCAAAAGGTGCGCTTCAAGAATTAGCAAGACTCATGCCAGACGAAGCTGAACGAATTAAGGATGACACAATAGAGCGCATATCAGTAGGTGATATTCAGAAAGGTGATTTGCTACTAGTTCGCCCTGGTGCAAAGGTCCCAGCAGATGGTGAAGTTGTTAGCGGAGAATCCAGCGTTAACGAGGCAATGATCACTGGCGAATCCATGCCCGTGCGTAAATCTCCAGGATCGAAAGTCATCGCTGGCACAGTGAATGGCAATGGTTCACTGAGGGTAAGGGTGACAAAAGTTGGAGAGGAAACTATGCTTGCGGGAATCATGCGCCTAGTTGCAGAAGCTCAAAGCTCACGTTCAATGGCTCAAAACCTTGCCGACCGCGCAGCATACTGGTTAACAATAATCGCTATCACCGCTGGAGTACTTACGTTGCTCTTCTGGACCCTCTTGTCACCTCCTCAGCCATTCGCAAACGAGCCACGAGGTACCTTCGCGATTGTCCGAGCAGTAACTGTCCTTGTTATTGCCTGCCCACATGCACTTGGTTTAGCAATTCCACTTGTTATTGCCATTTCAACCTCACTTGCGGCTCGTAATGGGCTACTGATTCGTGACCGCCTTGCTCTTGAACAAGCAAGAAATCTTGATGTGGTTGTTTTTGACAAAACCGGCACGCTTACCAAGGGCGAGTATGGAGTTGTCGCTATCTATCACGTTGCAGGCTTAGACGAGAATGAGGTTCTAGCAATAGCTGCAGCAGTAGAAAAGGACTCAGAACATATACTCGCGCAAGCAGTGGTGCGGTCAGCCCAAGCGCGTAATCTTAGTATCCCTGATGCCGTGGACTTCAAGGCGCTACCTGGGCTCGGCGTTGAGGCCAAGATAGGGGGACGAACCATCCGGGTTGGCGGCCCTCGCCTGCTAGAATCACTCGGTCTCAATATCCCAGAAGAACTCAAGCACTCACTTGACCAATCCCGCAGAGCTGGTCAGACTCTAGTGTTTGTCTTGAATGAAGATGAAATACAAGCGGCAATTGCCCTAGCGGATGTAATACGCAGCGAGTCTAAAGAAGCGGTGATGGGGCTCAAAAGGATGGGTTTGCAAGTTGCCATGATGACCGGCGACAGCTGGGACGTCGCCAGATGGGTTGCTGAGGAGCTTGGAATTGATGAATACTACGCTAATTTGTTGCCTGAAGACAAGGCGAAACGCATACAACAAATACGCCAAGAAGAACGACGCGTAGCAATGGTAGGCGATGGTATTAATGATGCCCCAGCACTTGTTTTGGCAAACATCGGAATAGCGATTGGCGCAGGCACAGACATTACCATTGAGTCTGGTGGCATCATACTCGTGCGCAACGACCCTAGAGATATCTTTAAAATTATCCGCTTAAGCCAAGCAAGCTATCGTAAGATGGTTGAGAACCTCTTTTGGGCAACTGGCTACAATGTTGTTGCTATGCCGCTAGCTGCTGGCGTTTTTGCCAATAAAGGAATCATTTTCTCACCAGCACTTGGGGCGCTATTTATGTCTATTAGCACAATAATTGTAGCTGTGAACGCCCATCTATTAAGAAGATTAAAATTAGGAAGTCTACGATAGAAGTAATTACCCTGAACCTTAGACAACCGGAGAAACCAAAAAAGCTATAGCTTTCTTGTATTGCTTTGTTTAGAATCTCATATTTAGTTAATTAAAGAAACTTTCGCATGACGCTATGTATTTTGCCTAGCTTCCAACTCCATTCTAACCATCCAAATTAAAGGAAACGCCATGTATAAAAAAGTTGTCGTCGCCATCACAATTCCCGAATCATTCGTAGCCATTCCTACCACTGCTCCCGCAAGCATCCCAGCAAATGCAGCATTCATCATTGGGTGTTTGAGAAGTGTTCGCTTAAGGATGCCCACAGGTCTAATGAACAAGATAACCATTCCCACAATTAGGCAGAAAAACATATAGGTCCAGAATGAGTATTTAATCAATCTTAGGTTCATTGCCCATTTCCTTAATGCTAACTCTGCCAGTATATGGGGACCTAAAACTTTCGATTGAGTTATTGCCCTTCCAATGTGTGTTTTATGTTCAGAGTCAACCATTACGTTTGCAATTATGACACCCACAAACAATATGACAGCAACCACAACAACAAAAATAACCATTCTGAGCTTAGGGTGAGAACTATATGCGCGGAGTATCGAAAAGCCAAAGCCAGCAAGCATGGCCAGCATTCCACCAAAGTTCGTGCCAAAGTTGGGTGCACCCACCACCAATACTACTGCCATAAAAAGCAATGCTACTGGCACTATATGCTTCAAGTCCACAAACTTTTTGCGGTCGAGAAAGGAGAAAATACCCAAAATAAACGCACCCATAAGTACGCCAACGGATTCATTGCCAATGCCGTAGAATCTGAGGCCTATAATAGGGTCATAACCAAAGATCGAATGCTTCGATAACGGTGACTTTGCCAGCATATCGAACATGAAAACTGCGGCCACCCCTACCCCAGTAACTCCAAAGACGGTACAGGAATCTCTAATTTGGCTTAATACTAATGCCAAAATGAGAGAAGATACCACAAAATAGACTAAAACAACTGAAAATTTGAAAAGATGAAATGCAGGCGCAAGCAGCAGAATTGCTGGAGAAATTAGACAAGCAAGCATGAGGAATCTCAATCGCGAAGGATAAAGGATTGACCGCAATATCGGCAACCCAGGATTCTGCCAAATGACTCCCAGTATACCCATCGCCGTCACGATAATGACAATAGCTATATAGGTAAGAAGTACTGGCCTTCGACCATTAAACACTTGCGTTGTCTCTTCATTTAGCTTTTTAACTTGCCCAATGGAATCAGCAACATGCCTTGAAACTATTGGCTGTCCAAGCATACTAGGATGCGGTTTTATTCCAAAGAACTTTAGAACTGTAGGAGCTATATCGAGATTCGTTATCAAACCGTCTCTTTTTGTAACACTTGAAGTAACAACTCCGGGCGTCACGTCTGTGCCAACCATAATTATTGGGGTCAAACGTTCACCATTTGCATACGCGTCCGTATTAGGTGCCGGCACAATAAAAACAAGAAGGTAACGCTCAGTGGAGGCCTTTAGATACTTGTTTAAATCAACGAGGAAATGAGCGCATCCAGCCGCTGCCAATCGTTTGTAGTACTCGAACCTATTAGGCATGAGGTCCGCGCCTGCTGCTTCAACTCGTCCTCCATCACCAGCTTCGACAACTACGAACTTATCTCCACTAAGCTCCCGAATGCGATTTAAAATATACGCATAGTTCGTACGCATGCCAAACGGCCAATGCCCGTCACGGCTGGTTACTTTTTTGCTGACGTCTCCAGTTGAAACAACACCTCGCCTGTTCATGGGAATCATTACGCTTGGGCGGAACGGAGATGAGCCTCGGTCGGAATTGCCGTAAACAGCCGTTTTCACACCTGCGTCATAGAGAAGTTCGCCAAGAATGCCGGGGATTACATCATAATTAAGACCAGAATTGGCGGCAATAACAGCAGCTATTTTAGTTTGGAGTACTGCTGTAGGCTCTTTGAGGCTAAAGCCAGTGTTCCTTTGCCAGATTGTCGCGGCAGTCTCGCCACCTAGTTTTTCGTTTGCATTTGCTGCGTACCTTGAAAAAGCATCAATCGTTGGACGCTCGAAACCCATTCCACGCGTGCCAGCTCCAATGGTAACAGCGTTATCCTCGAAATTTTGACATGCCGCTGTTTTGTTATTCATCAGCCCAACGGCGCCAATGCGAATCAACTGCCTAAACTCTTGAATATCCCATCGGAGCATGTCGCTTAAAGACAGCCCTTCGAATGTAACAAGGACGACAGCTTTCCCCTCTGGTTGTGCTGGGTGCACACTTGCGAATAGCAATATAATTGATAGCCAAACTAGCCTTTTCATAGAATTTCCATATACAATTTCTGCGTTTCGTTGATCATAACCTCGCTACTGAACCGTTCACGCACCAGTCTTGCCCCTGTTTCGGCAAGTTGGCGTGCTAGGTCGGGGTCTGCAAGCAAACGACAAACTTGATTTGCAATTTCATAAGGATTCCCTGGCTCGGCAAGAAGTCCGCTAATCTCATCATCAACAATCTCCACGATGCCACCCGTCCGAGAAGCAACAACGGGGATTCCTTGAGACAGTGCCTCGACCAAGGTCAGGCCAAAACTCTCCCGCGTAGAAGCTAAGACAAAGACATCGAATGTTCGCACGATATCAAGCGCATCTCTGCGGAAACCAAGAAAATCAATCTTATCCCGTATGCGAAGTGACTCTGCAAGCAATTCGAGAGATTGTCGCTGAGGCCCATCCCCTACGATACAGAACCTTGCCTGCGGAAACTGCTCGGCAATCAACGCTGCCGCATGGATAAAGTAGTCCACACCTTTTTGAGGCGCAAGCCGTGATACTGTGCCCACAAGCATTCCATTCTTTATTTTGCGTTCGATAGGGGCAAATGTGACGCCATTGTAAATTGTAACAATTTTGGAAGGTTCAATCTTTTGTTCAGAAATCAACTCATTCTTTAGCGCATTAGAAACGGTAATGATTCTATGAGTGAAGCGGGAAAGGAACCACCCTATGCCACCAATCAAAGCCCGTTTGAGATATGTAGTACGCTCGTCAAATATGAAAGCATGTTCTGTTAGAATGAGTTTTGGACGCCGAGCGATAGAAAGCGCAGCCAATCGACCCATTAGGCCTGCTTTAAAGCTATGCATATGAAGAATATCTGGCTTTAGCTCTTGGAGAATCCGCCTAAGTTTTGTTATTGCAAAAAAATCCTTCGATATGCTTATCTCTCCAACCATGTCCAATAGTATCGCAGGGATTCCTTTCTCTTGTACTTCTGCAAAAAGGGAAATTCTAGGTGGACAAATAACAATTGGTTCAAACTTCGACCTATCGAGCCCCGATAGGAGTGTTAAAAGATGTACTTTGATTCCACCCTCAGCCGGTCTGACAAGATAGGCTATTCGGATTTTTCTTCCACCCATGAGCTCTCTGTTTCCCATAGCTTTCTCTATTATATCAGGTATTACCTTTTATCTTTCATGAATAAGCTAATCCTTCAAGATAGTTTGATTTTCTGGGGGGAGTTTTGTGAGGAATTTAGAGCTTATTTAGCAGAAAGGTAGTTATAAATAAAGCAGTCGAACTTATTGAGAGTGATAGTTTGCCAAATAATTCGGAATATTAGCCATAGCTGGTTGATGTTCAGAAGGTCGGAGGCTCATCTCAACAGCAACCGTGGTCCCGCCGTGGCCAGTAGCCAAATATACTTTATCTGCAACAGTTAGAACAGCTTTATAGCCCATTCCCAACGTCCCAGCAGTTGAGTATCCTTTGACCAGCGCTACTTCAGGGAGAACTAATGCTTCTATGCCGGGACCACGGTCAGCGACCACAAACATTAGCCTATCATCTAACCTATGGAGCGATGCTGTACCTGAACCTGCATGTTTGAGGGCATTAGTTGTCAACTCACCCACACAAAGAACAAAGTCATAAATTCGAGATTGGTCCATCCCTTCAGTCTCTGCCAATTTGGCCACTTCATGTCTAATTACTCCTAAATCCTTACCACTTTTTATTTCCCATGATGCAATTGGTTTCCCAGCAATCTTTTCAATCTCTTCCTTTTCCGAGATTACAAGTTTCCCTTGGGTTGCTGCCAAAATAGTTTTCCGGTAGAACTCCCTCTTCTGCCTCTCCAATTCAAGCCGTCGCTCCTCTGCCTTTACACGCTCAGTAATATCAAGCAAGGTGCCGATAATCGCAGGCTTACCTTTAAATGTGGTACGCGTCCCATATACTTCAACATCTATGATACTCCCGTCTTTTTTTAGGCCCTTAAATGTGTAGTGGATGCTTTTCACTTCGCCTTTTATTCGCTTGCTTATGTTTTCTGCAACGAGAGCTCTACTCTCTGGAGCCGTTAGGTCTATTGCGGTTTTCTTTTCAATAATTTCATCAGGGGTATAACCAAATATTTCCGCAGCCCTCGGATTTACATATATTAACTTTCCGTTTTGGATTATGTAAACTCCAACTAGCGATTCTTCAACCAAACTCCTATACTTTGACTCAGCTTCCATAAGTGCTTCCTCGGTCTTTTTCCGGTCGAGCGCATTCGCCAGTATTTCGCCTAAAATTTTAAGGAGCACAACCGAGTCCTCAGACCATGTCTTCTCCTCCTTAACAGTCTCAAAACCTAGAAAACCAATGCTTACGCCCTGAGATATCATGGGTAAGGCAATAAATGACTTGACATCTTCTGATTCGAACACTTCCCTTTCTTTTGCATACTCCGGTGGCATTTCGCTAACGCGTGGTATAATGACCGGCTCGTACCCTGACAATCCTTTTTTCATAAGTGGGTAATCCTCAACTCTCATATTCTGAAAAAGATGAATTGTAGGCTCTACCCCTTCAGCACACCACTCGTACACATTGCTTACAGTCTTGCCGTCCTCGCTTATCAAGAATACAAAACTGCGGTCAGCACCAATAAAACTACCAATTACTCCCAAAGCTCGGTTGATACCTGCGTCAATCTCCTCGGGCGGAAGGTTTATGAACTTCGTGGATAACTCTACAATGACACGTTCAAGCTCCATCCTATATTTCAGTTGCTCTTCAACGTTCTTCCGCTCCGTCATATCTCGGGAAATTCCACGCAACCCAATTATTTTGCCATTTTCATCAAACATCGGCCTAGCATTCGTCTCAAGAAAGCGAATCGACCCATCTTTATGAAGAAATCTTGTTTGAATGCTTGTAATTTCTCTATTTTCTCGAATCGCTGATAAAAAAATTTGCTCAACATGTTCCCGGTCAGTAGGAATAACAAAGTCAAAACCATTGCGCCCTATTGTTTCATTTGGCTTGTAACCCAATATTTGTTCCACAGCTGGATTGGTAAACTTGATTCGTCCGTCGACGTCGATTTCCCATACCCAATCTGAAACACCTTCGACGACTTCGCGATATTGCGCTTCAGAAACTTCAAGAGACTTTGTTGCCCGCCAGGTTGAAGTGTAATCTTCATGTTGGACTACAACATTGCAAACCTTATCTTCAGCATCCTTAATGGCAAAAACAAACATTCGGAGAATTTTGCGGCTTGGGTGAACAGGAGAAATGTGCCGAACCCTAGCAAGGTCGTATTCCATTATAAACTCAATAGACCCACCATCTTCGAAGACCTGCCTGATTTTAGATGCAAAGCCCTGTCGAATGATCTCATTGTCTTTGAAAATGTTGTATTTTCCAACAATTTCTTCATCGCTTTCAATGCCCAAAAGTCGCCTGCAAGCCTCATTTTCAAAAATTAGCATACCTTCTTTGTCCAGGATCCATATGCATATCGGGCTGTGGCTTAAAACGGCAGAACAAATATTCTTAATGACGTCACCTACATTGGCTAGCTTGCACTTGTTACTTTTTTCGCTCATAAGGAAACAACTCGATTTCGGGATGTTTGTGCGGGCGGGAGTTGATATTTAAGTATACCCAATTTTGACAACATAAACGCTTGATTTGTCTGCTGAGATGAACCTAAAGCCCTAAGGACAACATGACTAATATTTGCTATAATTTATGGGTAGCTAAGAAAGCTCAAATGAACATCCAGAGTACAAATCCGCAAATGCAGAGGCTCAGAATTACTGTAAAGGGAATCGTCCAAGGGGTTGGATTCCGACCATTTATATATCACCTTGCGTGCAAGCATAGCTTAGCCGGTTGGGTTTGCAATACGAATGACGGCGTTTTAATTGAAGCAGAAGGCAACGAAGATAACCTCCAAGGATTTATGGAATCGGTCAAAACCGATGCCCCACCGCTTGCCGTAATTACAGATGTTTCTGCCGAACCTCTGCAACCCATTGGCGAATGCGAATTCATTATTCGCCACAGCCTAAGCAACTTCGAACCCCAGACAACCATCCCCCCAGACGTTGCTACATGCGCAGATTGCCTTGCAGACATCTCAAACCCTGCCAACCGAAGATATCACTACCCTTTTACAAATTGCACAAACTGCGGCCCTCGATTCACAATAATAGAACGAATACCCTACGATCGGCAAAATACAACAATGGCGGCCTTCGACATGTGCCCAGACTGCTTGGCTGAGTATGAGAACCCCAGCGACCGGCGATTTCACGCCCAGCCAAATGCCTGTCCTGTGTGCGGGCCCCACCTTATCATAGACAGTCAGAAATATACCAATGACTCTGAAGCCATCTCCAAAGCAGCCGAGATACTCCGCCGTGGAGAAATCCTTGCAATCAAGGGTCTTGGAGGATTTCATCTGGCTTGCGATGCCAGAAATACCAAAGCGGTAGGCACACTGAGAAAACGCAAGGGAAGAGCAAAGAAACCCTTTGCAGTAATGTGCGTTGATATCAATGAAGCCCGCCGAATTTGCGAAGTAGATCCAATTTCCGAAAAGCTACTTTTGTCATTTGAACGGCCAATTGTAATCATGCAAGCGCGCACAAATAACGGGATATCCCCTGAAGTTGCACCAGGAAATAATACGCTTGGTGTGATGCTTCCATACACTCCCCTCCACCATCTCCTACTTGCACAAAGCCCCCCAACGCTAGTAATGACTAGTGGAAACTTAAGCGAGGAACCAATAACTTACAAGGATGAGGATGCCAACCTCCGGCTGGGTCATATCGCCGACCATATCCTAATGCATAACCGTTCCATACACATGGCTTGCGATGATTCGGTGGCGCGAGCATTTTGTGATAAACCTATGCTGCTCCGCCGTGCAAGAGGTTACGTTCCTCAACCTATTAAAATTGACTTTAAAACGCCAATGATATTAGCATGTGGGGGTGACCTCAAAAGCGCATTTTGTCTCACAAAAGGGGAACTTGCAATTCTAAGCCAGCACCTTGGCGATTTGGAAAACGCGCAGACAATCGAACACTATAATTCAGTCGTCAAGCACTTTTGTGAGTTTTTTGATGTCAAACCAGAGATAATAGCTCACGATTTACATCCTGACTATCACTCTACAAGATTTGCTGAGTCGCTTCGATGCAAAAAAAAGATAGCGGTTCAGCATCACCACGCTCACATTGCAAGTTGTATGGCTGAAAATAATATATCTGGCAAAGTAATTGGAGTCGCTTTCGACGGCACAGGATATGGAACGGATGGCCAGATATGGGGGGGCGAATTCCTAATTGCAGATTTCAAAGATTTTCAGCGGGCGGCTCATTTGGCGTATATACCTATTCCGGGCGGCGAGGTAGCAATCAAAAAACCGTGCAGGATAGCAGCTGCATACCTTTTAAAAACCTTTGGTGATAGCGGCGAAAGAGTGGCTACCATGATAATGCCGTCATTCACACCTAAAGAAACACAAGTTGTTAAAATGCAAATAGATAGAAATCTCAACGCACCGCTTACCTCAAGCATGGGAAGGCTTTTCGATGCAGTCTCGGCCCTTCTAGGAATATGCACGGAGGTTACTTACGAAGGCCAAGCGGCAATTGAGCTTGAGGCAGCGGCTAGCCCTAATGGCGAACCGTATAACTTTGAGCTTATAATTGGTAAAGAGGACACCATTGAAATTGATGTTCGGCAAATGCTTAAACAGATAGTATTCGAAATAGAAAAAGGAACGCCATCTAGCATAATATCTAGTCGTTTTCATGCAACTATCGCTGAAATCATAAGCATAGTCTGCGCAAAACTGCGTGACTGCACAAATCTGAACCGCGTTGTTTTAAGTGGCGGGGTCTTCCAAAATATGGTGCTCCTTGGACTTTCAACAAAGAAACTCGAAAAACGAGGATTCGAGGTATTCTGCCACGCGCTTGTCCCACCCAATGATGGAAGCATCTCGCTTGGACAGGCTGTTATAGCAGCCGAAAGGTGGAATTGCCAATGTGCTTAGCAGTGCCAATGAGAATTACTGAGATAAGCGGAAATATAGCAGTGGTCGAGCAGGAAGGAGTATCTCGCAGAGTAAGAATTGACTTTATACCTAATCTTCAAGTAGGCGACTACGTCCTAATACACGCTGGAATTGCGATAGAGCGACTAAAAGCAGAAGAAGCCGAAGAAACACTCAAGGTAATTAGGACGTTGAACAAATGAGATACGTAGACGAATTTCGGGATTTTACGTTAGCTCGCACCATAGTAGAGAACATCAACAGGATTGCCGCAAGGCCTCTAACGCTTATGGAAGTCTGCGGCACCCATACAATGGCAATCGCTAGGTTTGGAATTAGAAATCTCTTGCCTCCGAATATTAGATTGATTTCCGGTCCTGGATGCCCCGTGTGCGTTACTCCCCAGGCAATAATCGACTGCTTCATCGAGCTAGGTCGTGCCCCCAATGTTATCTTGGCAACCTTTGGGGATATGATTAAAGTTCCAGGTAGTCGAACAACGCTCGAAGCTGAGCGCGCACGTGGAATTGATGTTCGAGTAGTATATTCTCCGCTCGATTCTGTCATAATTGCCCGCGAGAATCCCGAAAAGCAAGTGGTATTTTTTGGTGTTGGCTTTGAGACGACAATCCCTGCAGTAGCACTTGCTGTTCTGGAAGCTAGGGAACTTAGGCTGAACAACTTTAGCATTCTATCAGCGCATAAGCTGATACCACCAGCAATGATGGCTCTCGCATGCGACCCAGAAGTTGCCATCGATGGATTCATTTGTCCGGGCCATGTGAGTGCAATCATCGGAAGTGCAGCCTACGAACCCATCACCAGCAAATATGGCATTCCATGCGTAATCTCTGGCTTCGAACCGCTCGATATCCTTCAGTCAATTTTCATATTGACCAGGCAAATAATTGAGGGACAAGCTAAGGTGGAGGTTCAATACTCAAGAGTAGTAACACGAGAGGGCAACCCAGCGGCGATTAAGTGTCTTAGACAAGTTTTCGAGCCGGACGATTCTGAATGGCGAGGATTAGGGATTATTACAGGAAGCGGCCTTCGACTCCGACATGAGTTTGCAGAGTTCGATGCATCAAGGTTTGTCAATAATCAAATCCTGCGACCTATAGAAAACAAAGCCTGCGAGTGCGGCTCAATACTTAAAGGATTGAAAACCCCTTCCAAATGCCAAGCATTCGGCAACAAATGTACACCAGAGCACCCTTTAGGCCCTTGCATGGTCTCAACTGAGGGCGCATGCTCAGCAGAATATAGGTACGCAACAAGATGAACGACAACGTAATTCTTTTAGCCCACGGGGCAGGTGGCAAAAAAAGCGCAGAACTTATTCACAGTTTGTTTCTCCAATACTTTGATAACCCGGTGCTCAATAACCTAGGCGACTCGGCAATCTTAAATGCAAGGCCAGGCCAACTTGCGTTTACAACCGATTCTTTTGTAGTTGACCCACTTTTCTTTCCTGGCGGTGACATTGGGAAGCTAGCCGTTTGCGGTACCGTAAATGACCTTGCGGCAGTAGGAGCGCGCCCCATAGCATTGAGCACCGCCTTCATTCTTGAGGAAGGTCTGAAGTTGGAAACTCTGGAGCAAGTTGTGGCCTCGATGGGAACAGTGACAGGCGAACTCGGCATCTCAATAGTTGCAGGCGACACAAAAGTTGTGCCTCATGGCTCGGCAGACAAGATGTTTATAACCACGTCGGGCATCGGTTACCTGTCAGAAAACCAAAAACCTCCAGCGCCCAACCGCGCAAAACCAGGCGACATAGTTCTAGTCAGTGGAACAATCGGCGAGCATGGCATGGCTGTAATGCTGGCAAGAGAGGGAATCGAGTTTTCTACAAACATCGAAAGCGATTGTGCGCCACTCTGGGGCTTGGTGTCTTCCATGCTGGAAACAGCGTCTGACATCCACTGCCTTCGCGACCCAACACGCGGCGGACTGGCGGCAGCCCTAAATGAACTTGCTGTTCAGTCGGGTGTTTGTATCGAAATCGAGGAATCGGCAATTCCGGTAAACGAGGACGTTCGCGTGGCTTGTGAGCTACTCGGGATTGATCCCCTACATGTTGCGAATGAAGGTAAAATCATTGCTATTGTCCCTAAAGATGATGCAGAGGCAGTATTAGAAACGATGAAAGCCCACCCTCTTGGCAAGCATGCTGAAATCATTGGCTGCGTTAAATCTTCCCCCGCCGGGCGTGTCCACCTTCGAACCCCGATGGGAACGCTACGCATCCTCGACATCCCTTCGGGAGACATCTTGCCAAGAATTTGTTGACAGATAACAATAATATCAGCCTACGCAGCAAAATCAGCTATTCATTAGCCGAGGAATTACTGACTTAGACAGCAATCTATTATCGAAAATCTACCTTATATCTTTCAACATCAGCAGAAAGCTTAGGGTGCAGTACGGCTGTGGGTACTTGTAATACCTAACGCCTCCGACATATGAAATATATCACCTGGGGCGGGATGATTGATATCCACGGCCGCTTTAATCTGGTCCCGCTTCTCCCAATATGCCTGGATAAGCCGGGAATCCAACATGTTTTCAAACACGTTAGCAAACTCACTTTGCGTCTGCGACTTAAAACAAGTAAAATAATCACATAACGCCAGGGTCAAGAGATACTCATCGGGGGATGATTCAACCTGGGGAGATGCTCGCTGACTACACAGTGCTTCAACTAGGCGAGCAAATGCGCTGTCGCAGGTCCGATATAAGCTTGGATTTACTTGCTGAATTGCCTCAAACACATCGTCAAAACTGGTATACCAACCGTGATTGTATAGGATTAAAGCAATAATCCTCTCATTTTGCTTTATTATATCTGCAGGTAGACTTCTAATCCTAAATATCCCATATGTGCTAGCCACGCTTGAACCATATAACTTTTTAAAGTACTCAAAATCTGACCCACTAGTTATCTCGGGTACGCCAGCTTGCTTCAACATAGAATATAAAAACAGGTTGGATGAATAACCAGGTGGGACTGTCTTTTCGACTATTATAAACCCATTTCTAGTGAACCATGAAAGCGCTTGCTCAGCCCACCTACCATAAAAATAGAAGCTAACCATATTTGCTATGCCTTCTTTATAGGTCATTGACATGTCGGGAATAGCTTCGATGAAGTAATGGTTTTCATCCGCACCATAATAATAGTTGCCATACATATGTGTGCGGTCTTCCGACAAATCCTGAGCATGCATCAATTCATGGCAAAAAGTCGCAAGAATTGAGCTAAAGTCCGGAAATTGCGAGGTGTCATTTAACCAATATGAACCAAAAGTTATACTGGGCGGGGCGGTATCCGTACCTGCGTACGAACAAGGCCAAGCATGACCACTATCCAGGCAAGCATCGTACCAAGTGGGGTTTGTGTTTGTGATTGAAGTATTCAAATCGTCAATGAAATATATGGTAACAGACTTTTCCGTAATACGCAGAAGTCTCTCGATAATATTCCTAAAATGATTGCAATCTGCCCCTGACACTGTGCCTCCACAAGCCGCTTTTATTATTTTCCTAAACTTGTCACAAGATTGACCAGTATAAGGTGCGCCCGACCCGCTCCCATCCAACACCTGCTGAACGTTGATACGCTGGGCAGTCCCTGTAGTGGAATTCGGGTTTGCAACAAAACGGAAATCGAGTTTGCTCTTTATATATTGCACATCAGCAGCCTGCATAACATTCGCAAATATCATAATTAAGCAGACGGCGAAAAGAACCTTTAAAATTGTTGGCATGTGTTTTTTCATGATATGCCTCCATTCCCTTGTGCAGATGCTTGGGTGGGCAATTCATCACAGAATATAAAGTCGTCGGTAGCGCTCTTGCGGCCTGAAGTTATCGTTTGGCCACCTCTAAGCCGCCAAGTTATCTCATAGCTATACTGAAGCTGGTCCGCGGGGTGAATGTATTCGAGGGTTTGCGAAAGCTGGCCACTCGCCGGATTAAGCGCTGCTTGCTTTACTTGTTCGACATCGCCAAGCTTATAGAATAACTTCACTGTGATTAGCCTGACCCCTGTTTGTTGAATTATATTTGGGTCTGCTTCCAAATGTATTGTCCTCTTAAGATAAGGCGGTGTAACCGTAATGGCAAAATTACTGGACTTTTGCCACCCCATTTCTACCTCCTTGCCCCCGTGGAAACTCCAAACCGTCTTATACTCATAATCCATCCACTTGTCGCGGTCCTTGTCGTCCTTCCAACCATACATAAGCCTAAAGTAATTGCCATTCTGGTTGAAATTTATGCGGTCAATGCGAATCTCGTCGTTAGTCTGAGCGCCTCCTTCGTGGATTTTTCGCAACCTCACAGCAACATAATTAACATAATTTGCGAAATCGGAGGCGTTCTGGCCATCCAAATAGACGCTTATCTCACGTTGCTTGAAGACAGGATCGTCAAGGTTTACTTCAAAGAAATGTCTGCGATCACTCATAAGTTTGGAAAGGTTTCCAATGTTTTCGTCAAATCTAAGCTGTAGGGTATCGGACATATATTTTTTAAAACTCATTTGGAACTTGCCAGTTCTGCGAACCTTCTTCATAGTATAGGAGGCAATCAACGAGAAAGAAGGCTCACTTTGTTGTGAGCTTCGCACTGACTGACCGTCTTGCGTCTCCCTATCTGATACTGGCACAGGTCGCTTTCCCCTTAAGTCTTGGCTTTGGTGTCGCCTAAACGGCCCTGGAGGACGAGCGGGTTCTTGCTCATCGGAAGAAGTTGCAGGAGAAGTAGTTTGCTCACCTGCAGAATCTGTTTCAGACGTTTCCGAAGACACTTGTTCACTCACGTGAGACGACTGGCCTTGTTCCAAACGCTGACCACCTTCATCTCCAACGCCGTTCCGCTTGTCCGCCCTAGCAGCAATCATTGTTTGAATCCAATCAAACTGATTGGGAACCAGACTTGCACCCAAACTCCGAGACTGTTGCCGTTGGGTTCTGAGAAATTCTGAAGCCTTGTCAAGCAATCTGGTTGCACTTCCCTGCTCCGACGCGCTTTCTTGAATCTTATCGAACATTGCCTCACAAATCTTACCGTAAGCCATTCCGATTAGCGTATCCATCCTGGCATCTTCGCCTTTGACCACAAGTTTGATAGCACCAGTATCCCTTAATTCGTCAAAGGCATCGCGGATTTGAAAGCCTAGGTAACTGCTAGCGAAGGCTGTTGAGAAATCTCTGTGGCTATATATTTTCTCCCATTCAGCCTCCAGCGTTGCATCGTAAGGATTCCGGTAGCCTGCCAACTCCATCTCAAAGGTAAAGCTAATGTCTGGAGTAGCCGTTTTGAAACTTTCCCAGAGCAATGTTGCCCCCAGCTTGGTAAGCCTAATACTGATTGCCGCTTTTTCACCATCGAGAATGGGTGCGTTGCCTAGCCCAAGTACCTTGGTTGTCCAATCCCCATTTTCTTGTTGAAAGCTTGAGACTATACCAAACTTTCCGGACTTGAATATGACTGGTCCTGCTATATTGGCACCTGGGATTTTCCGCCTTAGCTCAGCTTTGGCCTCTGCAAGCTGCTCCTCGGTTGCTCCAAGCTGTACCAAGCAGTGAAGAATTCCACCGCCCTCACCTTCTTCTGATTCCGTTCCACCGGGAGTGCCTGCAACGTTTTTTACAAACTTAATAAAGCTAAACTGCGGCTTGCCATCGTCACCCACAGCCAAACGCGCTTTGTCCGGTACATAGTAATAGGTTTTAGGATCGTCGAAATCCTGAAATAAGGTCAATTGACCTGCTTTCACGCTCTTATCTAGGAGAATCTCTTGCCCACAGCCAAACCCAAAAGCTCCAAATACGCCAACGAGAATTGGAACAATACGAAATATTACTCTCATATACCTCAACTCCTTCCAGGTTCTTGGGTGACATTCTTACATTCCAAGCTTCTCTAAAACTCGCTCAATTGCCCCTGTAACAAGACTTTCTGCTCTCTTTTTGTAAAGCTCCGTGATCAACAGGTCATCTGGTATTGTCGCATAAATATACTCATCACTGACGTTTGCCACCCACGGACCCACTAGCTTTCCAGCTGTCTTGTGGTTGTAGATAAGCCTATAAGCGTAGTTTTTCTTATCGCGGTCCATGAATATCTTCGCAGAAACCAGTGGTTCTTTCTTTGTCGGCGATAAATGGATGTTGGTTTCAACTTCCTTACCAAATTGATAATAATGCAATTGAGCCGTACACCTGGTGATATCTTTCTCCTTCATTGCATCCAAATCGCCCTCGAACTCAATAGTTATAGGACGAACAGGCGGCGTGAGAGTAACACCTTCCCAGCTTCCTTGCATCCATTGTGGGTTTGCAGGATAGATGTTGCCGCCCTTGAGGCTCCATTGCGCTTGGTATTCGTATACATCGGGATTGGAATCATCTCCACGAGCGTATGTAACAGAAGCTGTTACACCATTATTTTTAAGATAATTTGCATCAATCGTTACATGGTCTTCAAAGTCCCGACCGCTTGTTCTCTTTTTCCGAACATTAACAGTCACATAATTAACAGCCTCATCAAAAATCTCTTTGGCATCAAGGTCGAGAATGAATTTTATGTCTCTATGAGTGAAGAAAGGATCATTCAGGTTTACTGCAGCTACACACTTCGGATTATTCCTGACGCCGTCATACCACTCAGCAAGATTTGCCGTCAGCTGCAAAGTTTCACGATAAGGAAGGCTGTATTTAAGGTACCAAAAGCGGTCCTTCATTTGTTCCGATTTTGCAAACTTGTAATGACTCATCTTATAGCTGTCACCGCGTACCGCTGGTGCTTTCGGGTCACTGTCGCCCGACTTGTCTCTATCCTCTTCATTCAGCATTTCTTCAGGGCTTACTTGCTCACTTTCTGCAAAGCTGTTGAGAAAGAATTGGAAGAATGCGTCGCGAATTTTTGCTGTACGCTCGTCGGAGATCTTTTCCTTGAAATTCATGACTATAATTTCTTTTTCGCATAAGAAATCAAACATTTGGCGGGTTTCATTGTAAGTATATTTGTGGTTGCTATTACTACACCAAAATAGGAAACACTTTCTATTGTATTTGTGCTCATATTCAACGGCGAGACTGTCTGCTTGTTGCTGTAGCTTTGACCAATGGAAATAGATTGTCCCCTCAACAGCAGGCATCATGGTATAGTATGCTAAGTTGAATGAAAGCGATATGTCGGTTATACTCCGAGATTTTTGGAATGTTGCATCTAGCAATTGCGCGCCGTTCGCGGTGAGCCTTGCCGCAGCAGCTACTCGCTGCCCAGGCATAAGTGGCGCTTTGCCCGATGTTATAAGAGATTTCGTCAACCCTTGGTCTGTCAGTGTTGCAGATGTAATCTGAAAAGTACTTGTTTCGCCATCAGGCACAACAGGCGCCGCACCAAGTATTTCCGCCTTTGGTTCTTTCTCCCTAACAAGCCTCAAGAGCTCTGCTTCCTGGTCTTTCGTGAGACCAAATTCCATCAGGAAGTGGAGAAGCCCCCCTTTTATTCCTCCAGCTTCCTCCCTCTGCTCTGTTGTAAATTTTAGAAATAGAAATTGGGGCGTGCCATCCTCCTTTGTTGCAAGATGCAAGTTCGTTGGCAAGTAATAATACTGCGGTTTCATCTGGGTTGAGGACTCCGATTGCAACAATGTTACCGCTGTCCCATCCGACAGGGTTACAGTTTTCCGCCCTTCATACATCATCCCTGCGGAGCACTGAAATGCAACAATCAAAATAACCAAAATTGTAATAATCCCTGCAAACAGAATCTTCGTTTTGCTCATTGCTTTCCATCCTTTCCTTTTGGACTATATCATAACAATCGCTCTATCTCGGCAACTCGTCTACAAATATAATGCCACTAGTATCGGCTGTCAGTGGCTTTGTTACTTCACTTCCATCGTTTAACCCCCACCTAACCTCATAATCATAGCGATATTCTCCTTTAGGTTGGATTACAGCAATCCTTTCCTCAATTGGCTCGTTCTTAACCCTAATTAACAGTTGCCTACTCTTCGGTTTGCCAAAAAAGTCGTATACCAACTTAACTACGCAGTACTTAACCCCTGTGTTCTTCATTGCTTGTACATCGCCTTCGATTAATATCTCACGCCTTTCATAGGGAGGCACGACATTTATCATAGGAGAACTTGTTTTGCGCCATGCTTCTTCCAGCATTGCGCCATCACGAAAACTCCACTTTACGCGATACTGGTATTCAAGCCATTTAGCTCTATCATTGTCGCCATTCCAGCCGTATACAACCGAGAATTTGTTTGCTTTCTGTGCGAATGTATCCCTATCTACTACTACCTCCCCTACCGTAGAATTGCCATTTTCATGTTGTTTCTCGATTGTCACAGTAACGCTGTTAATATACTTGTCAAAGTCCTCAAGGAGGCTACCATCAACACTAACAAACACCTCTCTCTGGGAAAACATTGGGTCGGCTAGATTGACTGCTTTGAAGTATTTTTCATTGCCGCCGTATTTCTTGTAGAGGTCACCTATGTTAAAACTAATCAGCGCTATTCGCTTTGACACTGCTTGGTGGCTGAAATTAAGCACAGTATGACCGCTTGAAGATATCTCTTTCAGCCTGTATGAACCTGTTAGCGAGAAATAAGAAGAACCACTGCTTGACCCACGTGTGACTAACTTCATCAACGAATCAAGAGCATTTTCTTGTTGAGAAGGCGGTGGCGGCTCTTCGACTCTTGTAAAAAGTAGATCAAGCAACTTGCTATAAACAGTATTCAGTAGTGCCTCAGTCGGGGCATGTTCTCCTCTGCTAATCAACTTAATTGCATTGTTTCGCATCAGACGCTGGAAAGCGAGGTCTACCTCCGCGCCAATACAATAGACTTTCGCTCCTGCTTTAAATTGCTGATCCTTCTGCACCTCGCTCCAATCAATGTCAACTGTAGCGTCATATGCGTCGCTGAGACCCTCAAATTGCATTTCAAAAACGACTGAGACATCGGGATTAGCCATTTGAAAACTGTTGTAAAGTATTTGAGCACTTTGTTTATCAAGGTTGAACGAGACAGCTATTTTATTCCCCTCAAGAACTGGGGCATTTCCTGTTGCAATCATTTTCCGCTTCGCGTTATTTTCGCCATTCAGTGCATCAATCGTTGCCAAAGAAGAAATTATTGCGTATCGTCCGGAGGTGAATATTACTGGTCCTCTCAGCCTGACTTCTTCATCATCGAGAAGCTTCCTAAGCTCAGCCTCCGCTTTCGAAACTTGTTCTTTTGGAGTTCCGTATTCTGCAAGGAAATGAAGAACACCGCCTCCTGCCGCCTCTGTGATTGTGGTGGAGTCCTCAGAACTCGACTTTATGTTTTCGACATAGCGCATGAAGCTAAATTCAGGTCCACCATTCATGTCAATGCTTAAGTGACCATCGGCTGGGATATAAAGATATTCCTTTGGATTCGTAACGAGTGGAAAGCACCACAATCCAGCTACTCGAACTGCCCTATCAATCAGTATTTGCTGGGCATGGCATGCGATTGTAGTAATTGCAAAAACAATGACTAGATAAAGCAATAAAAAAGGCGTCCAAAAACATAATCGGAAGCGCTGAAAACTTTAGCTTTTCCCATACTCAACTTTGGGCCTCCTGCGAAGGCGGAATAAGCACAAAGTAGGTTTCTTTTGTTTCGCCGAGATCCTGCACAATCTTCCCACCATCTTTGAAGTACCAGGTTACTTTGGCCTTGACTTTTGACCCCTTATCCAAATACAGTGTGACTTGCGAAGTACTCTCGGTATCTCTTGCTCTAAGAGTAACCCTCGTTCTCTTTGGCTCGCCAAGAACAGGATATTCGAAAACCAGATTCGCGCTAATAACGCCCTTATCGTTGAATAAACCGCGGTCGGCATCTACTTCAATAACCTGCTTGTCGAATGGTGGTACCAAGCTAATTGCCGGGTCGTTGGCTTTTAACCACTTAGTTGGGTCAGATGGAATGCTTATGGTATCGCGATTTCGCACACTCCACATAACTTGATATTCGTAATCAAGCCAGCCTGCATCTTTTTCGCCTAGTCGAGGATATGTTACCTCTTGCACCAGCTTTCCATCCTTAACGTTTTCATGGCTAAAACGCAAAGTGCTTGTAAACTCAGGATTGTCACCTATTTTCTTTCTTACATTCACCGCAACAAAATTGATAGCGTCACTGAAACTACTTGCAAAGTCGCCATCGACCTGAAAGTAAATTGTTCGGAACTCGAAAGCTGGGTCTCCAAGGTTTATAACGCGGAAATACCGGGGGTCGTCTTTCAATGCATCATAGAGCCCTCTAATATTGCCGGCTGTATTGACGGGCACTTTCACAGTGGAGTTCTTTGTAAGGATTACTGAAAAGGTATTTTGACGAATATCCTCACGTTTCTTCATCACGTATTGATTGTCCGTATAATATTTCTGGTCACCAGTTCCTGTGAAAAGCCTTGCAAGCCACCCCTTCGATTGACGACCTGCAATTTGACTCTGCTCTACAGCAACTTCACGCGGCGGATCTGCCGAGAAGCCAGTTTTTGCATCAAACATTAGTTCAATAATCTTGTTTGTAATCGTATCGACTAACGACTGAAGATCCCCAACCTTAAGGTCCAAAGCCTTTGTCCTATCAAGCACCTCTACTTTGATGGTGCCGTTCCGTCGAAGTTCATCAACAATGTCGCGAACTTGCCGCCTGGTGTAATCTTGTTGGACGTTGATTACCTTAGAAAAGTGGTTATAGACAGTAGTAACGTCAGCTGTAATCCGAGCATCAAAGCCCACTACTGCCGCCTCGTAGTATGCATTAATGCCAATCGAAACATCAGATGTGGGGCCGGATAAAGAATCCCATAAAAGGGTAGCACCTTGCTGATTTAGAACTGCCGCCACAGCCGCACGGCTGCCGGGCGTGATGGGAGCTCTTCCACTTGTAACTACCTTTCGCGTAAACCCGCCTACATCGCTCAACACCGCCGATACTACTTCGAAGCTACCTGGTTCATCCTCTCCCTCAGCAGGTTCTGCCTGCATTAGCGGAACAGGACCCACAATTTTCGCGTCCGGAATGTTTTTCTTTAGCTCTTTATCGAGTTCGGCGACTACTTCGGCCGGCAGGGTAAACTCGACCAATGCATGAAAAAGGCCGCCCCCTGTCTTGCCTGCCGGGTCAACATACTTTAGGCACAGAAAGGCTAGCGTCCCATCCTCATTCACGGCAATTCGGGGATAAGTAGGCACATAATAGTATGACTTTGGATCGGCATAGTCCTGAAGTAATTGAACCCCATTAATCATCATTCTGCCTTCGTCCATTTTTACCAAGGCATAACCAGAACTACAAAAAATCACTAATACAACTACCACCAGGCAAAGTATATGGATTTTTGTCATTGTTCGTCTCCTAAATTTGAACTTTCGGAAGGCTTTGGTAGTTCTTCCGAAGGCGTTGTAACGTCTAACATCTGTGACCATGGCTTGCCAAGTTGCCAAGGTTTGATTTTCTCTTCGCCACTCGCTGTAATCTCGCGAATCCTGTATACATAAGGTTCCTTTAGAGAAACGGCAAATTTAAAGCGAACTGTGGCAGAATATATATCTGGCGTTGATTTTGAGAAAGTTACCATAGCGGTTAACGGCTTTCCCGTGATAGATTTCGCTTGGATTTCAACTACTTTCTCAAATAGGTCAGGGCGAAGCGAATTATTGAAATCATAGCAATAAACAGAGAGTGCTGCATAATTAGCTGGCACGCTTTCATTAATATCAATCTGCTTGAATATGTTCGGGTATTTCGCGGCATCAACAGTTACGGACACCGCATCTGCTAAAACTATATAGGGGTCGGGTTTTGGCTTCTCAGCCTCGCTTGATTCTTCATCGTGATTAATGTCAATATTTCCCTCAACCTGTGGGGTTTCTTGTTCCGAAGCGATGCCTTCAGCATAAAAAGCATAAGACAGGCTCAGTATCACTCTTCCCGCCTGCAATGCATCCCAAAGGGCTTGGCTAGTCAAATCATCAGGAGCTATTGTAAAAATGCGCTCGCTCCAATAACCCTCTCCAGGAGCCGTGCCTTCGACATTTTCCAACGAACCAGCTCCGATAACTGAGGACTTAGAATCTGAAGCAAGCTCCTCGCGAGGTTGGTCAACTAAACGAGTATAGTTTAGCAGGGTTTCTACTTTGCGAATCGGCAGTGGTCGAAGATTTGGCACAGATACGCCTTGAGTTCCGAGCTTTGCCTTCACCAACGCAATTCTTTTTGCTTCGATTGACGCCATCTTGACTCGAAAGCTGAGAATGCTTTGGGTGCGGAACTCCCCTTTGTCGCCTGAAACACTAGTGCCCATATACCGCATTTGCAAGAAGCTAATCTCAGGTGCCCCACTAGCATCAACGGGTATTAACAACTTCCCCGGCGCATAATAAAAGATTGAGGGATTCACACTGTCGGGGTAGATTCGAACTCCATCAATTTCTTGTGGCCTCCCAAGAAGTGGAACTGCCACCGACCAGGCATCCGAGATCAGCAAAAGAAGAATGGTCAAGAATGCACTTAGGCGTTTTATTATCCTTGGGTAGCTGGTTGCTCGGCAGGCGCGGGCGATTCGGGCATCGTTGGTACTCCTATAATTGAACGAAGCTGTGCCGAACCCACATAAATCGTTAGGTTGTTCGATTCCGTCCACGTTGTACCTTCCTTTGTGGTGCCATCGGGATTGACAACCGTCAGCTTGTATTTAAACAAAGGATCTCCTGGTTTTTCTTCGCCAGGTTGTCGATTTACTAGGTAAACTGGGCCAACTTTGAAGCTTGTTCCATCTTGGGTCAATTCAAGAGTCTTCACTATTTCTCCCGACGCATTCGGGTCAAAATACTTAGAAGATACGCTCACAAGCACTAGCGCTACCCCAGTGTCAGCCAACGGAGTCAAAGTGCGGAAAGTAATCTCAGACTGAGTAATGGAAGTCACGCCGCCAGTTACAGCTTCGATTGCTTTTGCGGTAGCATCCTGGTCGTCTGCAATCAAGGAATAATCTACCCACATTTTGAGCGCTGTTGTATCCAGCCACGATGGCACTTTGTGAGCTTCAATAGTAGCGCTTGCCCCGCTGGGAACAATTGTGTCAGCTAGTTCATAACTATAGACAACAGGTGACTCCCCAGGCACAAGAACGTTGAGATACTTTATTTTTGCAGGGAAGAAAGACGCATTCCTGAACTTCACACCACGAGCAAACTGCCTGGTTCCAAAAGAATGTTTATCTGCAAACTTTATGAGAATTGGAATGGTAACCTCAAGTGAACCACTACCTGAGCTTGAAGCAGATTGATATGTTACCGTTCCGCTTACCCCAAGGCCTTGGGTTAAAACCATTTGCAAGTTTTCTTTTGTAACTGGGTCTGTGGTCAGAGAGATATCAATCATACCAGCAATATCACTAATCCCAGTCACGCTTATTCGCTCTGGTGGAATATTATACTGCCCCAAATCGCCTTTCAGCGAGACCCACATACTGCTGAAGGGGAATGGTTTAAGATCTCTAAACTTTCGTGAAGTGCTTTCGCAATACTTCTGAAGCAACTTTCGAATAAGAGCAATATCCGATGGGTCCACGCCTGACGTTAGGCGCGCGGCTATTGACACAACATTTGCATTAGACTCACCGGTTGATACTCCGTAAAGCATGCAGAGTGCGTATCCTGTATCTTCATCCCAATATAGATAGTAACCACGCGGAAGATAATAGAAATAACCCGAGTCGGGGTTCGCATCCTCGTAAATATTGGAGTGTAGGTCCATTATATCCTCAGCGGTCAATCCAATATCAGAAGATAAAGTATCGAAAAGCCGTATTGCATTGGTGCTTGGACCTTGCCCATTGTTGTCTTTCACGTCTTTCGGCAATCCCATAACCAAGTTTGCTGCTTTCAATCCAGCAAGGGATGGGGTTATCTTTATTACTGATGTGGTGCTCTCAGTACCACCAATATTTGATGGCGGACGCGGAGTCACATCTTTAGAGATTGTTTGTACTACAGGTTGAAGCTTGTCGACTGCAATTTTGGGACCTGACGAGCGCCCATCACCAACCGGTCTGAGCACCGGATTCGCTGTTACAAAAACCTTTGGATTGAGTACAAGGCTCGGTCCGCTTCCGGCAGTAAGCGATTTGCTTTTCCCAATAGGCTCTGCAACTACCTTAATTATCATCTCTTCGGGTGCAAGGCTCTTCTCCCATTTTTTATTGCACTGGAAGACCTTGATAGCAGCTTTTTTAAAATCACCTTCCTTGCCTATCGAGACCACGAGAAACGATTGGTCAAATTGTGTTCCGCGGGCGACATTTGCCCCTATTTGCAGCTTTATTGTAATTTCCCCTTCGGTTGCGGTTAGAACTGTTTTCGACGTGCCTACTTCTTTTAAAGTCCTTCGTTTACCATCCTCAGCACTTACTATTAGAAACATAGCCTCAGTGGTTTCTAACTCTTTGTAAGCTACCCTAACTACTAAGGAATCTGCTCGGTCCTCAATAACTTGGACGCCCTCAATCTGTGCTTTCTTTGTTGAAAGAAGTTCACGCGCAAGATCCGGAAGCGCTGTGCTTTCCTTGAGAGTCACCCCTTTCAACCCACTGAAGTTGTCAGGGGTAGCACAAGAAACCCTGGCACCCAAAAGCGCAAAAATAATTCCTAGGAAAGCACAGGGAGCTGGGGAGCGGAAATACGACGGCATTGGGCTATACCTCCTTGCTAGCATGCCATACTCTCAACGGTAGCGGCTCACTCACCCTAGTGTAGTCTATGAACGCTAATCTAATAATGGCAAGTCCCAACACCGCCGAGAGAGGATTTTACCTTGTAAGAATAATTATAGGTTTGTGAAAAATAAATGTCAATTAATTTTTGAATAAGCAACCTGTTTATCTATCAACAAGACCCTAGACTCAACAAGCAGACTATGTTAGGATTGGTTATCCAATTGCTTTTAGGGAGGATTCATAGATGCCAGTATATGGGCAAGAATTGCCTAAAACAATGAAGGCTGTTGTTACTTACGGCCCAGAGGACTATCGTCTAGAAGAGCTTCCGGTTCCTCAAGCAGGCCCTGGCGAAATAATCATAAAAATTGACCACGCTGGAGTTTGCGCAAGCGATACCAAATGTTACTTCGGCGCTATCCATTTCTGGGGCGATGGGAAGGTTGAAGGTTACTGTAAGCCTCCTTGCATTGCCGGTCATGAATTTGCCGGCACAGTAGTCCAACTAGGCGAAGGAGCGGCTGAACAACATGGGCTTGATATTGGAGATATGGTTGTTTCCGAGCAAATCGTCCCTTGCGGAAAGTGTCGCTATTGTACAACGGGTCGTTACTGGCTTTGCGCCGTGCATGACATCTACGGCTTTAGGAGATGGATGCCTGGCGCATGGGCAGAATACATGAAACTCCCAGCAAATTCACGCAACTACAAACTTCCCAAAGACATGCCTAGAAACCACGCAGCGGTTGTCGAACCGCTCGCGTGCTCTATTCATGCTGTCAAGCGAGCACAAATCCAACTTGGCGACGTAGTTGTCATTGCAGGCGCAGGTCCCCTTGGCTTAGGCATGGTTGGGGTTGCACGTCTACTAAATCCATCGCTTCTAATTTCAATTGACCCTAGGGATTACCGCCTCAAAGTAGCAAAAGAGCTTGGGGCTGATCTCACAATGAACCCCAATAAAGAGGATGTTGTCGCTCGTGTATTGGATCTCACTGACGGCTATGGATGCGATGTTTACATTAATGCAACAGGATATCCTGAATCTATTCTCCCCGGCTTGATGATGCTCAGAAAGCTTGGTACTTTTGTAGAGTATGGCGTTTTTCTAGCGCCTGCAACAATTGACTGGACGATTATAGGCGACAAGAAAAACCTAAACGTCCTCGGAGCTCACCTTGCTCCGTATACTTTTCCTCTTGCAATTGACTACATAAACCGCGGATTAGTTGACGTCTCACCAATAGTCACTCATGAGCTACCGTTGGAAGATTTTAAAAAGGCCCTGCATATGGTTCGAGAGGCAAAGGAATCTATCAAAGTTCTCCTGAAGCCGTAGTTTGGCATCAGGTATTCTTGCCAGTTTTTCTCATTTAAAGTTGACAATCTATATCCCTGACGCTAAAATGGAATCGTATTAAGAAGGTGTCTCCAATGCTCCGCGGGCTAATTGCGTGTCTTCTCATAATCGTTCTTTTTTCTACCATTTCGTTCGCCCAGCCCGATGATTTTCGTTCGATATTAGTAGACGCTTGGTACTGGGGCTCTGGATATGCAATCATAAGCCCAGAAGCAATCCAAGAAACCGTAAATCGCATCAAGTCGTGGAATTGCAATGCTATACTAATTCAGGTCCGAAAAAGATGCGATGCATATTACAGCTCTTCAATAGAACCATTAGGTACAGACCCCTCGCCAAACCCTGGATTCGACCCATTGGCTGATATGGTGAGCAAAGCTCATCAAGCCGGCTTAGAGGTTCACACGTGGGTTGTGCCATATCGGGTGTGGACCTTGCCTACCCCTCCACCCCACACCATGCCAGAGCATATCTACTACCTGCACCCCGAGTGGTTCAGCCAATATGCAAACGGCGACAAGCTTTGGGATGGCCGTTACACAAGCCTCGACCCAGGACTACCGGAAGTGGAGAACTACCTAATTCAGGTATTTTTAGACATAGTAAGCAGGTATGACATAGACGGTTTCCTATTGGACTACATTCGCTATTACGATATTGGATGGGGCTACAACCCAGCAGCGGTTGGGAGGTTCAATTCTGAATACGGGCGTACGGGGCTACCCTCAAGCATGGATCCCCTATGGCAAGAGTGGCGGCGCAATCAGGTATCTAACCTTGTCAAGCGCACATACCTTGAAATTAAAGCGATAAAGCCCCATGTTAAAGTAGGAGCTCTTGTCTGGCGCACAGCGGCTTCCGGACGCGCGGAAGTTCTCCAGGATTGGGACAAATGGATGGCAAGTCACTGGTTGGATTATGCATCCCCTATGAATTACACAACAGACAACCAAACGTTTTATACTAATGCCCTTGACAGTTTGAGCCGCAGTTACGGCCATCACATCTACATGGGCATAGACGGAGAAATGAATAGCATCTCAAACAGCATTTGGCAGATAGAGAATGCACGCAACGCAGGTTTTCCAGGAATGCATTTATATAGCTATGCTCACCCAAACGCTGGTGTACCTGACCAAGATGGTTTCAAAGCGGCCCTACTTGCAGGTCCCTACCCAACGCCAGCAACAGTGCCTGCCATGCCGTGGCTTAATAATCCAACTAAAGGCTACCTCAAGGGATTCATTCGCAACGAGGCAGGCAATGCTGTCTATCCGGCGACTGCAAAAATCCTGGAGCTCGGGCTGAGTGATAAGAACTCTGGCACAGGGTTCTATGGCTTTTCTGAAATCACGCCTGGAACATATACCATCTGCGTAGAAGCACCTGGATACACTGCCATCCAAAAAACAACCACAATATTGGCCGGTCAGGTCGCCTGCCTAGATTTCACTCTTCAACACGAGACAAGCCCCCCTACAATATCCAATGTCCGTGTCGAAAATGTCCATGCCACGCATGTACAAATCAAATGGGACACAAATGAGCCCGCTACTAGCATGGTGGAATACGGCATTAGCCCAAACTATGAAAATTCTTCTATGGAAGACATGGCGTTAGTAACGTCCCATACCGTTCAGCTTTCCGGCCTTAAGCCGCTCACTACATATCATTTTCGCGTGAAATCATGGGATGCGGCAAGAAACATGGCTTATTCCTCAGATTATATTTTCACCACTACCGCCAACGACGAACCATATGAAATAATTATCGATAACCTTGATGCTGGATGCTCTGCTTATGGAGATTGGTGGACAGGAACAATTGCAAGCCAAAAATATGGCGCCAATTACTTCTATACCACAACCGCCGACCCTCGAAGATTTGCTATTTTTAGGCCCGAGATTTTGATTCCCGGCTTGTATGATATCTATATTTGGTACACCACAGGAACAAATCGTAGTACACAAGCTAAATGGCGCGTTTATTACGACGGCGGAATGGAGGAATTCAGAGTTAATGAGCAGATTAACGGTGGAAAATGGAATCTTCTAGTTGCCGGCAAGCCATTTGCTAGGGGAAACTCCGGCTACGTTGCAACTTACAGCGACACTGGCGAAACTTCTACGATGGTAATCATAGCAGACGCTGTGAAGTTCGTGCCATCTGCTATTACAATAGCAGACGCAAAGAACCGCCCTGACGGCATGCCGGTTGTACTCGCTGGCAAAGTTGTAAGTGCTGGGTTTGGCGACCATTTCTACATATGCGAGAGCAAAGAGGAGCAGGTCTCAGGTATTCGCGTAAACGGCGCTTCGCCTGCAGAAGGAAGCTATGTGAACGTTTCGGGTACCTTGGATACGATGGATGGCGAGCGCGTAATTACGCCATGGAGCATAAACTCATATCCGGGCCCAGGAACACCAAACCCCTTGTTAATGCTGACCAGATGTGCAGGAGGTGCGAGATTGAACCAATACACCCCAGGCGTAAGTGGGGGCATTGGCACAAATAACATAGGCTTACTTATCACCATTGCAGGCCGAGTTATTCGATTGGCGGACAGTTTCAAAGTTGATGATGGTTCAGGCACTCCACTCGAAGTTGATTGCTCAAACCTAACAAGTTTCCCGGATGAGGGAAGCTTCGTCCTAGTTACTGGGATAAGCAGAACAAAACAAACTGAAGACAAAATACTTCCACTCATAAAGCCCAGGCGCGACTCAGATATTATTAAGCCGTAGTCCTGGAAGAGATTCCACAAAATCTACTTTTTCCTCTTCCTGCAAAAAGCACCTTACCCAGGTTGTGCTATGTTGACTCAAAAGCCCTCAATGGAATATTATCTATTCGACTAAAATGATATTCTTTAGGAGTAAAACGATGATCGACGGAAAAGACCTGTATCTTGCACCTATGCCGAAAAAGATAAGCCGCAGCAGCGGCGTCTTTAATATAGAAGGAAAACGTTACATTGTCTTAGACGCCAAAAACCCGCAGTCGCTGATTCCTGCTGCGAAGATGACAGGACTTGACCTGGAGATCACGGCTAGCCCAAGAGTCCCAAAACAACTCATAGGAGCAGTTATTCGCTTAGACGACATATCACTGGCAAAGATAGTTACTCACGCAAGCAAAACCGCCCCCGAAGGATATAAGCTAACCATAAGCCCAAAAGGAATAGAAATTACAGCACGCACACCAGCAGGCGCATTCTACGGCGCTTGCACACTAGCTCAAATTCTTCGTCAATCTCAGAGTGAAAATTCCGGGTCTCATAATCAAAAATCAAAACCCAGAAATGTAATTCTTCGATGCCTTTCTATTTCAGACTGGCCCGACTTTCCCGCCCGCGGCGTAATGATCGACATAAGCCGTGACAAAGTGCCGACAATGGAAACCCTATATCATATTGTGGATTTGCTGTCTGAATGGAAGATTAACCAGCTGCAACTCTACACCGAGCATACATTCGCATATCCTGCGCATCCCACAGTCTGGGAAAAAGCAAGCCCAGTGACTGGCGAAGAAATCATGGCTCTTGACGCATACTGCCGCGAGCGATTCATTGAACTGGTGCCAAACCAAAATTCATTCGGACATATGGAGAGGTGGTTAAAACATGCAAAATATCGGCCAATGGCCGAAGCTCCACGGGGATGCGATACCGAATGGGGACATTTTGATTACCCGTTTAGCCTCTGTCCAAGTGATAAACGAACTATTCCATTCATTAAAGGACTCTATGAGGAACTCTTACCGCACTTTACTAGTCAAATGTTCAATGTCGGCTTAGACGAAACCATAGACCTTGGCTGTGGCAGAAGTAAAACCTTATGTCAGGAGCGTGGAACGGGGCGAGTATATCTAGACTTCGTCTTGGAAATATACCGGCTGGTCAAGGAACACGGCCGAACAATGCAGTTCTGGGGGGACATAATCCTTAAATACCCTGAACTTATCTGTGAACTACCGAAGGACATAATCGCACTTGAATGGGGCTATGAAGCCGACCATCCATTTGCGGAGCATGGAGCAAAATTCCGCGATTCAGGGATCCCATTTTATGTATGTCCCGGAACATCAAGCTGGAACGCTCTGGCGGGCCGCACAACAAATGCAATCGAAAATATTGTAAACGCGGCAACGAATGGCAAGAGATTAGAAGCGATTGGACTTCTAAACACAGATTGGGGCGACAACGGCCACTGGCAACCGCTTTCAGTGTCGTATCTTGGTTTTCTAGCGGGGGCGATGGTTTCATGGAACTCAACGGTTGACCCAAAGAAAACAATAGTAGAAAACCTTTCTATTCATGCCTTCGGAGACCGCACTGGGAAAATGGGACGGGCATTCTATGACCTTGGCGACATCTACCGCCGTTTCAAAAAGAGAACGTTCAACTCAACCGTACCTTGGCAGATGCTATTCAGAGATATGAACGATCCCAAATTCGCAGAGAATCTCTCGCTCGAAGAATTCGCAGAAATGGAGCGGCGACTAAAGGAAATAGCAGACACCGCAAGAGGAGATGATATGCATGCTGTAGATGCGGAGATTGTACGCGAAGAGTTTGCTCAGGTTATAAAGATGCTCCAACTAGCTGCCGATGTTGGAAGAATCAGGCTCGGTACACCAAAACCAAGAAACCTTGCCTCACGCGTGGCCGAGCTCAAAAGGAAACAAGAGCGAGTTTGGCTTCTTCGAAATCGGCCGGGAGGATTGCAAGATAGTTTATCTAAGATTAAAATAGGATAAGAAACCACCGTATTTATTGAGCGTTAGTTGGATTTATCCTAGCAATGACATCCAATAATCACGCTCACGGTGGATTCCGCTTATAAAACAAAATAACAAAAGGCTCGATGGTGAGCTGAAGAAATTACTCCAAAGGAGGAGAACAGTTCATGGACGAAACACGTCTAGCGTTGACGCCCAACAAGATTGCTCGTTTTCTTAACAAACCCCCCGCAGAGTTTACAAAGCAAGACCTCATAGCCTTTATAGAATCCAACAACATCGAGATGGTAAATTTCCGTTATGTTGGCGGGGATGGGCGCCTCAAGACACTTAATTTCGTAATCAGTAGCCAAGAACACCTCGATCAATTGCTTTCAGTTGGAGAAAGGGTTGATGGCTCAAGTTTGTTTTCATATATCGATTCGGGGTCAAGCGATCTCTACGTGGTGCCCAAATATAAAACTGCCTATGTAAACCCATTCGCACCCATTCCAACCGTAGACATCCTCTGCTCCTACTATACAAGCGAAGGCGAACCTCTTCCTATTGCTCCAGAAAACATTGTCCGAAAGGCACACGAATCGCTTAAGCGCGCCACTGGACTAAGCCTCGATGCATTAGGTGAGCTGGAATATTACGTCCTTTTCGAAAAGCAACCCCTCTATCAAACCCAACCACAAAGAGGCTACCACGAATCACCTCCATTCACGAAATGGGAAAACCTGCGAGTTGAGGCAATGCAAGCAATAGCTCAGGCCGGCGGCAAAATCAAGTATGGGCACTCGGAGGTTGGCAACATCCATGATGAAGACTTAGAAATGGAACAAGCCGAGATTGAGATGACGCCAGCTCCCATCGAAGATGCAGCTGACCAACTCGTAATAGCTAAATGGATTCTCCGAATGATAGGCTACAAATATGGAGTAACAGTTACGTTTGCACCAAAAATCATGGTTGGCCATGCGGGCAGCGGACTCCACGTTCACATGCGATTATTAGATAATGGTAAGAATGCGATGGTCCAAGGTAACAAACTAAGCGATGCCTGCCGTAAAGCTATTGCTGGTTGCCTTAAGATGGCACGCTCACTAACAGCATTTGGCAATACTGTACCTACGTCCTATCTAAGGCTTGTCCCACACCAAGAAGCACCAACGAACATATGCTGGGGCGACCGAAACCGGTCGGTCTTAATCCGCGTACCTCTTGGATGGCTTAATGTAAAAAATATGATTAGGGACGCCAATCCGCAAGACGAATCTTGCGAAACCAAATGTGTTGATGCACAAACCATAGAGTTCAGAGCCGGCGATGGGTCGGCAAACATTCATCATTTGCTAGCTGGCTTAGCAGTAGCCGTGCGACATGGCTTTGAAATGAAAGACGCCTTGGAGCTTGCCAATAAACTTTACATAGATGTAAACATATTTGCGGAGGAACACAAAAAGATTCAAGAGAAGCTTCCCCAGCTTCCAGCTTCTTGCTGGGAATCAGCCAACTGCCTAATAGAAGATAGAGCCATCTACGAAAAAGATGGCGTCTTCTCGCCATTAGTGATCGATGGTATTGCTAAGACCCTCAAATCCTATGACGATAAGGATCTAAGCGAGCGTCTCTATGGCAAAGACGAAGAAATTAGGAAACTCGTAGAAAAATACCTGTATTGCTGAGAGTAGGTAAAAATAATGCACTCCGGCGTTCAATAATTTTGGCTAGCTAACGTAGGCAAAATTAATCATTGGCAGAGATTCTCCTGGCTGGAGAATCTCTGCCGCAAGTGAAACCTGAATGCCTAGGATACCTTTAAGATGCACTGGGTTTTTTCATTGACTGATGAGTAACATACCCGTATCTCCTATAAAATTATAGGAATGAGAAATAACGCTATTGAAGTGGCTTTTAAGAAACTCTTTGCTAATCATAGAACTTTAAAGTGTAAGCACGGCTGCCACACAAAACAACCAGACTAAAAGCGCTTTGGCGAATTCGGACTTTGGGTAATTTCGTATAGCGATTTAAAACCTCTTCAAAATGACTACATGCGCCGATGAACAAAGCACCTAATTCCCCAACATGGCAATATTCGGATTATACCTAAGGGCTTGCCTATTATCACATCAAATAAGACTCGCGCTTCAGCCAGTTGAAAACCTACTTTCGGTTCGGTTATAATACCATCAAACGACGCAGAAAGTTCACACACCCTCATTGCCGTCGTATTGTTGAGGAGGCAAACGTGACCAACGGGCTTGAATCAGCCACACAAGCTTCACGGTGGGTGACCCTGAAACAGCTCACCGGCTTCTTCAACTTTATTGGCGAGGCAACCATAATTGGCCTTTCTTCTATTCGCCGCATTATTGCGGGAGACATCAACATCAGCGATACAATCAATCAGATGGCTCTAATTGGTTTCAATTCCCTTCCTATTGTTATAGTAACTACTGCTTTTTCAGGCGCCGTTCTCGCACTATACACTTCGCAATTGATGGTTCAGTGGGGCGTTGGGAGTCTAGTTGGCGGCGGAGTTTCAATTTCTGTCGTACGCGAACTTGCCCCTGTTCTAACCGCAATCGTGGTTGCCGCCCGTGCAGGGTCAGCCATTGCCGCCGAAATTGGCACTATGAAAGTCACTGAGCAAGTGGATGCACTACGTTCATTAGGAACAAGCCCAATCCAATACTTGGCTGTACCTAGATTCCTTGCACTGGTGCTCATGCTACCGGTACTCACCATGCTAGGTGATATTGTTGGAAGCTTCGGTGGCTATGTCGTAGCAATGGCAAATGGGGTTTCATCAGCATCGTATCTGAACTCGGCACGGACATGGCTTACCATTGAAGATATTACCAAGGGGCTCTTAAAAACAGTCTTTTTTGGTGCTTTTATTGCCATTGTGGGCGTCCAACAAGGATTGTCAACAACCGGCGGAGCAGCCGGCGTTGGCCGTAGCACTATGAATGCAGTTGTCATTTCGATGATACTTATCTACATTTCGAATTATTTTTTGGCAGCTATCCTTTTCGGTGGCCGAACACCAGGATTCTGATACTGACGTGATAACCGCGCGGCAGGTTAACTACAAGATCGGGAACAAAAATATCCTACGGGATGTGAATTTTCACATCCCCCAGGGAGACACGGTTTCTATCATGGGTGTGTCGGGTTCTGGCAAAACAACTTTGCTAAAAATTTTGGCAGGATTGATTCGGCCGTCATCGGGCCAAGTATTCATTAACGGTACAGACATCACGAACCTTTCCGAAGATGAGCTAAACCGTATCCGGCATAAAATAGGCGTAGTATTTCAATATGGAGCGCTATTTGACTCGCTGACCGTTTTCGAAAACGTCGCATTCGCGCTTATAAGGCATACTGGTCTAACCCGCAAAGAAATAGAAAATATAGTAGAAGAAAAATTAGCTCTTGTTGGCTTGCCAGGGACTCAAAACCTAATGCCCGCCCAATTGAGCGGCGGCATGCAAAAAAGAGTCAGCCTTGCACGAGCCATAGCTATGAACCCAGAAATTCTCTTTTATGACGAACCAACAAGCGGTTTAGACCCGATAATGGCTAATGTCATAAATAATCTTATTACTGAAATGCGAAACCGCTTAGGGGTAACTTCTGTGGTTGTCTCGCATGACATTGACAGCATATTTCGAATATCCAATCGTGTGGCTATGATTCATGACCATACAATTATCGCATATGGTACCGTCGATGAAATTCGACAATCAGACGACCCTAGAGTAAGGCAATTCATTGAAGGTAAAGCCGAGGGCCCTATTCAACCTGGCATAAGCGAATAAACATCTAAATAAAAAGTGCGCCTGGAGTTACAATATGACGTATAGTCCAGCCTTAAAAGTAGGAATTTTGGTTTTTCTCGCAGTTCTGGCTTTCGTCCTAGTTTTTTGGTTTCTCGAATACTATCAACTTCACCGAGAAATGTACTACATAAGTGTTGTATTCACAAATTCCCTTGGTATAATGGAAGGCGACCCAGTGCGGATGGCAGGCGTTCCCATCGGCAGTGTTCGTAGCTTGAGCCTCACCAAGGATACGAAAGCTAGCGTGCTCCTTGGCATAAATCGAAAGTATCGCATTCCTAAAAGATCGCAGTTCATTATTCGGGTTGGCCTGCTTATCGGCGAAAGGTACATTGAGATCGTACCAAATCGGAAAGCAAAATACTATTTAGCTCAGACGCTGTCGCCCCCATACCCCACAATTATCGGTGAAGTTCCACCAAGAATCGAAGATCTACTTCCCGACGCCCAGGCTCTTTTAAGCAATCTATCTGAAACCTCCCAAAGCTTGAAAGCATTGCTCGGTGACAAAACGCTCCAATCAAACATCAAGGAAACAGTAGCGAACATTAACAAGTCTGCCCAGAAGCTTGAAGCAACAATGGCTACTCTTCAAAACACTGTTGTAAGAAATCAAGACGACATAGATGCCATAACAAAAAACATCAGCGACGCAACAGAGAACGTCAAGGAGATAACAGCAGAGCTAAACAACCTTGCCAAGAGTAACGAACTTAAAGGAGACATAACAGCAACCGTTCACGCTGCAAGGGAGACCGTAGAGAGCCTAGATCGCACCGTTGCAAGCCTGGAAGAACTAGTGACCGCGCCTGAATTCCAAGAAGACATTAGGAAAACAGTTTCTGGAGCTCGCCAAGCAGTTGAAGAAGCAAGACAAGTCATCGACAAAGTAGGCAGGATATTTGGCGGCGCCTCGAGATTAAAAAGCAAGATTTCAACACAAGCCTTAAATTTAGATATGCTATATAATCCCAAGGGTGACCATTTCCGTGCCGAGCTAACCGCCACAATACCCACAGGGACAGAAAAGTTCCTAGAGCTTGGCATGTACGACGCAGGTGCAGGTAGTAAGCTTATCCTTCAACCTGGACAGGAACTGAATCCACAAACAAGATTAAGATATGGATTATATGCGTCACGCCTGGGCTTGGGTTTAGACCATGCTTTTTCATCCAAGGCTTTTGGGAAACTTGATTTGTTTGATCCATATGAACCCAAGTTAAATATTCGAGCAGGCTACAGAGTAACTAGCGATTGGGCAGTCTTGTTAGGAATAGACAACCTTTTTGGTGAAAACCAAACAGTTTTGGGAGTGAAATTAAACAAGTAGGAGGATACCAGCAAATGAAAGTAATTCTTACTCGGGAGGTAAAGAGTCTCGGGAAGCCGAACGACATAGTCAACGTAGCAGAGGGTTACGCGCGCAACTATCTTTTCCCCAGAAAGCTGGCCGTCCCTGCTGATAAAGCACATCTTGCTGAGCTTGAAAAACGCAAGAAAGTCGAGGAAATAAGAAGCGAGAAGCTTCGCGAAGAAGCAAAAGACATAGCACAACGGCTAAGTGAAATCCAGATAACTGTGACAGGAAAAGTTGGCAGCGGAACGAAGCTATATGGCTCAATTACCCATGCAGATATCGCCGACGCACTTGAGAAACAAACTGGAATTAAGATTGATAAACGCAAGATAGAGCTTGAAGAACCAATCAAGTCTCTGGGCACATATGACGTCCCTATACGCCTTCATAAGGATGCTGTTGCCCATGTAAAGGTGGAAGTCATAGGCGAACAGCAGCAATAAAAGTGATGAACGAACATTTCATGTATAGCGGCGGAGACTTATATGGATAATCTCTCATTACTTAGCAAGGCTCCTCCACAAAATCTTGAGGCTGAGCAGTCAACTCTAGGCTCAATGATGATTGACCGCGGGGCTCTTGAAAAGGCAATAGATATACTCAAACCAGAAGACTTTTATCGTGAAGCCCACCAAATCATCTTTGAAGCATTGGTATCCCTTGCAATCCAAAACGAACCGGTAGATATAGTTACGGTCCAAGAAGAACTCCGAAGCAAAGGAAAGCTTGAAGCAGTTGGCGGTACAGAATATCTAATGGCACTCATAGACAGCGTGCCAACAGCAGCAAACATCGAGTACTATGCCAGAATCGTCGAGGACAAGGCGATTCTCCGCCGTCTAATAGATGCTTGCATGCAGATAATCAGCTGGACTAACGAATCTGGGGAAGATATAGACTCACTAGTAGATGACGCAGAAAGATTGCTTTTTACAGTATCTCAGCGGCGAATGGGACGCTTCTTTGTACCACTTAAGGAGCTTGCGCATCAAGCATTCGAGCGAATTGAAAACCAGTATAAAGAGAAGGCGCTGGTATCAGGGTTGCCTACTGGATTTCGAGACCTCGATATAATAACCTCGGGCCTCCAAGCTGGCGACCTTATCATAGTGGCAGGCAGGCCATCAATGGGGAAAACTGCTTTTTGCCTTGATATCGCAAGGCACGTCGCCATCCATGAAAAGAAACCCGTTGCAATATTCAGCCTTGAAATGTCAAAAGAACAGCTCACCCTCAGGCTAATCTGCTCACAATCAAGAGTAGACTCCCATCGTTTGCGAACTGGCTATATCCAAGCAAACGAATGGCCAAAGCTCGCCGAGGGAGTCGGGATGCTTTATAACGCACCAATCTTTATAGACGACAGCACAGATATGACACCGCTTCAGATGCGCACCAAATGTCGCAGACTCAAGGCAGAGCATGGACTTTCACTTGTAATCATTGACTACCTACAGCTCATGCAGGCGCATAGACGAGGAGATAACCGAAACCAAGAGATTGCAGAGATTGCCAGAATGCTCAAAAGTCTCGCACGAGAGCTAGACGTCCCGGTAGTCGCTCTATCTCAGCTGAGCCGTGCGGTCGAACAAAGGCAAGATAAACGGCCAATTCTTTCAGACCTACGTGAAAGCGGTTCGATTGAAGCAGAAGCCGACTTAGTTGCTTTCCTCTACCGGCCCGACTACTACAAACACACATCGGCAATTGAATCGGTGGACGACATAGATGATGGCGCAAACCCAATGGTTCAATCAGGTGAAACATTAGTGCATAAAACAGAAATTATAGTTGCAAAACAGCGAAATGGCCCAACGGGTACTATCCACCTTGCATTCCTGCCAAAATTTGCAAGCTTTGAAGACTTGGAGGAGGAAAGAACAGAGATCTAATGAGAGTACTAATCGTTGGCTCAGGAGGCAGAGAACATGCTCTGGCATGGAAAGTAGCCCAAAGCCCTTTGGTTACAAAACTTTATTGTGCCCCTGGAAATGCGGGCATGGCTATGTTGGGAGAATGCTTTAACATAAGGGCCACTGACATTCAAGGTTTGCTGGGATTTGCTAAAGAAAAGAAAATTGACCTTGCCATAATTGGGCCTGAATCACCTCTTATCGCCGGAATAGCTGATGTCTTCCGTGGGGAAGGAATTCCAACTTTCGGCCCAAGCAAAACTGCCGCAACCATTGAGGGAAGCAAAGTTTTTACAAAAGATCTTCTTTCCAAGTATGGCATTCCCACTGGAGAATACCGCACTTTCTCTAGCTCTAAAGAAGCTAAAGCATTCATAGACCAAATTTCCAAAGGACAAGAAGAGCTTCCAATTGTCATAAAAGCAGATGGAGAAGCCGCTGGAAAAGGTGTCTTTGTATGCGACACGAAGACACAGGCAATCAAAGCAATAGAAACTATTATGGACGAAAAAGCATTTGGTGCGTCCGGCGACAAAATCGTAATAGAAGAGCGCCTTGAAGGTCAGGAAGCCT
Organism: Armatimonadota bacterium; assembly: GCA_023511795.1. Taxonomy (NCBI): domain Bacteria; kingdom Bacillati; phylum Armatimonadota; species Armatimonadota bacterium. Next base: position 130,630 of record JAIMAU010000004.1, read on the forward strand.
CTCTTATGGTTATTACAAATGGTGAGGACATCATTGCGCTACCACCAGCCCAGGATTATAAACGTATTAACGATAATGACCAGGGGCCGAACACCGGCGGCATGGGATGCTATTCTCCTGTTCCGGTTGTAACTCCAGAAATCTATAATGAAGTATTAGAAACAGCAATTCGGCCTACAATCAAGGCAATGAAGGCAGAGGGCAGGCTTTATATGGGTTTGCTCTATGCCGGGATAATCCTTACTAAAAATGGACCTAAGATTTTGGAATTTAATGCGCGGTTTGGAGACCCAGAAACTCAAGTAGTCCTGCCGCTTCTAGAAAATGACCTTATAGAAGTAATTCAAGCCTCGCTAGCTGGCTCCCTCGACTCTCTGGAGTTAAAATGCTATAATGGGTGTGCGGTTTGTGTGGTCATCGCATCGGAAGGTTATCCTGGCAACTACGAGACTGGTAAACCAATCTTCGGTCTAGAGGCTGCTAGCAAGATGGAAAATGTGATAATCTTCCATGCAGGGACAAAACTTCAGAATGGAAAAGTCGTTACCAGCGGCGGTCGGGTGCTAGGAATAACTGCTCTCGGCAAAACCTTCAAGGACGCAGTCGAAAGGGCATACTCCGCGGTAGAAAAGATTTACTTTGATGGAATGCACTACCGAAAAGACATTGGTGCTAGAGCAATAACGAACAATAAGATTTGATTATTACAAGTTTTTCGGTTTCTAACTTTTTGCAAAGGAGGTTAACGTGGCCACAAAAGTTGGCATTCTCATGGGAAGTGAATCCGACCTTCAAGTTATGCAAGAGGCAGCAAAGATATTGGATGACCTCGGCATAGAACACGAGGTCAAAGTTATCTCAGCGCACCGCAGTCCTAGGCTGGCAATCAAATACGCAGAAAGCGCAGAGGACATGGGAATCGAGGTCATAATTGCCGGTGCTGGAGGAGCAGCACACCTTCCCGGGGTGCTCGCCGCACTTACTCCCATTCCTGTGATAGGCGTGCCAATTAAATCAGCAAGCCTTAATGGCTTGGATTCTCTACTTTCGATTGTGCAAATGCCCTCAGGCGTACCGGTTGCAACAGTCTCAATAAATGGTGCAAAAAACGCTGGAATATTGGCAGCCCAGATTCTTTCGGTCAAATACCCAGAGATTAGAGAGAAGGTCAAGGAATACAAGGCAAAGCTTGCCGCCGAAATCGAGGCAAAGAACATCGAACCGTAAAATTCACTGTGCCTGCTGTATTTTAGAGCCACTTTACAAAACAATAATAGGAAACAGAGGACGAAATGATAGACAGATATTCCCTCCCAAAAATGAAGGCCATTTGGGAACTAGAAAACAAGTACCAAAAATGGCTTGAAGTTGAGATCGCTGTGGCCGAAGCGTTAGCCGAATATGGCTATATTCCCAAGGATGCACCTTCAAAGATCAAAGCCAAGGCACGCTTTACAGTTGAGCGGTGTCTTGAAATCGAAGAAACTACTCAGCATGATGTAATGGCTTTCGTCAAATGTGTTGCGGAGAATATAGGCGAAGAAGGCAAGTACGTTCACTACGGAATTACCTCGTACGATGTTGTTGACACAGCTTTGGCTCTCCTCATGCGCGAGTCGGCAGATTTGATTCTTGAAGACCTCAAAAGGCTGGCGGAGGTCGTGCGAGCCAGGGCACGCGAACATAAGTACACACTCATGATTGGCAGAACGCACGGTATACATGCTGAGCCAATTACATTTGGTTTTAAGCTCGCTGGTTGGTATGCTCAAATCCTTCGAGACATCGAACGCATGTCGAATGCTCGCGAAGCGATAAGCTACGGGAAGATATCTGGAGCTGTCGGTATTTATGCAAATACCGACCCACGAGTTGAACAATATGTTTGCAACGTTCTGGGATTGAAACCTGCCGAACATTCTACTCAAATCATTGCCCGCGACCGCCATGCCCAATTTCAAACAACGCTTGCCATCATCGCCGGGTCACTAGAAAACTTTGCAACTGAGCTCAGGAACCTTCAGCGCACCGAGATTTTGGAGGTCCAGGAATACTTCGCCAAGGGCCAGAAAGGGTCGTCAGCGATGCCACACAAGCGCAACCCAAGGCTTTCAGAGCAAGTTGCCGGCTTAGCCAGAGTAGTTCGCTCGAACACCTTTCCAGCACTAGAGAATATCGTTACATGGCATGAGCGCGACCTAACCAACTCTTCGGTTGAGAGAATCATCATTCCAGATAATTGCATATTAATTGATTACCTGCTTAACACATTTACCCGCGTTGTAGAGCGGTTAGTGATTTATCCTGAAAACATGATGCGCAACTTAGAAAAAATGGGCGGCCTTGTGTTCTCCGAGCGAATAATGTTAAAGCTCATAGAGAAGGGTCTCTCACGCGAAGACGCATATGTCATAGTGCAGGAAAACTCTGCGAAGGCATGGGAAGGTGAAAACTTTAAAGAAGCGCTTGAATCAGACCCACGAGTTACGGCTTTCTTAAGCAGGGACGAACTTGAGGAAATTTTTGACTACCACCACCACGTGCGCAACGTGGATGTTATATTCGAGAGATTGGGAATTTAACTTCAATGTATTTTAAAGAGGCTAAACGATTTACGGGCAATAATAATGTCCCCTATATAAAGTCACCAATAATAACTTCAAGCTGTAAAACGGATTTGTACTATGCACCAAAATTTTGACCGTCCACACGAAGAATGCGGCGTATTTGGCGTCTATGCTGAAGGTGAAGACGTTGCAAGGCTAACGTACTTCGGCCTATTTGGCCTACAGCACCGCGGCCAAGAAAGCGCTGGAATTGCAGTCTCGAATGGCTCAGTCATTCGTGTTCACAAAGATATGGGCCTTGTGAACCAAATTTTTACCGAATCAATCCTTGCAGAACTGCGTGGTCACATTGCTATTGGCCACAATCGATATTCTACTACTGGGTCATCCATCGTACAAAATGCTCAGCCTATAGTTTGCGAATCAAAGTTCGGAACAATCGCAATTGGGCACAATGGAAATTTAATCAACGCTGCTGAACTCCGCTTAGAACTTGAAGCCGATGGCGAAACTTTCGCTTCAACAAGCGACACCGAAATAATCGCCAAGCTAATCGCCCGGAGTGATGCGTCCTCAATCGAAGACGCAATCACCGAAACCATGCATAAGATTAGTGGTGCATACTCACTAGTTGTTCTCACGCGTGATAAACTGTTGGGTGTTCGGGACCCATACGGGATACGCCCACTCTGTATTGGAAGATTCAACCACCAGAATTACATCCTTTCATCCGAAACATGTGCCTTAAGCCTTGTGGGAGCAAAGTTTGTCAGCGAAATTGAACCCGGAGAGATAGCAATTATCGACAAGTCGGGTTTGCATGAAGTTCAAGCTATACCAACGCGCAAACACGCCCTATGCGTGTTTGAATTTATTTACTTTGCCAGACCGGATAGCATGATGTACCACAAGACACTGCATCTTGTACGCCAGAGGATGGGCCACGAGCTTGCCCAAGAGCACCCTGCACCTGATGCTCAAGTAGTTATCCCAATTCCCGATACCGGCACACCTGCAGCAATTGGATATGCAGCAGCATCGCGAATTCAATATGGCGAGGGCGTAATCAAGAATCGGTACATTCATCGAACGTTTATTGAACCCAATCAAAGGATGCGCGACCTAGGCGTGCGAATGAAATTCAACCCTGTAAAAGAAACATTAGCGGGCAAGAGAGTGGTAATGGTTGAAGACAGCATTGTTCGAGCAACAACCACAAGGCCAACTGTCAAGATGCTTCGTGACGCTGGAGCAATAGCGGTTCACGTTCGAATTAGCTCACCGCCGATTAAATACCCATGTTTTTATGGAATCGATATGGCAAAACAATCCGAATTAATCGCAGCAAACATGTCAGTTGAAGAGATTCGCCAGCATATCGGTGCAGATAGCCTAGGTTACTTGAGCATCAAAGGGCTTGTTCAAGCAATCGGGCTTCGGCGTGATAAGTTCTGCCTAGCCTGCTTTGATGGCAAATATCCAATCGAAATTCCTCATCATATCAAGGTCTCCAAGTTTGCGTTCGAACCAGAAGAGGAAAAGAAGCGCGAGCATGAGATATTCGCAGGAAGGAGCGCGCGATGAAGGAAAGAACAACCTATAAAGCCGCAGGAGTGGACATCAATGCCGCTAACGAAGCGGTTCTCCGAATGAAGGAATATATAAGGTCAACCTTTACACCAGGCGTTCTGACTGATGTGGGTGCGTTTGGAAGCATGTACCAACTAGACTTAAAAGACACACAACAGCCTGTGCTTGTTTCTAGCATTGACAGCGTTGGCACTAAACTTAAAATTGCCTTCATGCTAAAAAAACATGATACGGTTGGCCATGATATTGTTAACCACTGCGTTAATGATATCCTTGTCCAAGGTGCGCGCCCTCTATTTTTCCTCGATTACTTTGGCACAAGCCAACTCAACCCCGAAGTAGTTGTCGAAGTCGTAAAAGGCATTGCAGAAGCGTGCAAGAACGCCGGGTGTGCATTGATTGGCGGCGAGACGGCCGAACTCCCCGGATTCTACCTTCCTGACGAATACGACCTAGTGGGCTGTATTATTGGCTTGGTAGATCGAAACAAAATTGTCGATGGCTCAAAAGTACTCCCCGGCGATGTATTGGTCGGAATAGCTTCGAGCGGATTACATACCAACGGATATTCCCTTGTCCGCCACATCTTCTTTGATATGGCAAAAATACGAGTTGACCAAGATATCCCAGAGCTAGGAACAACACTGGGTGAGGCTCTCCTCATTCCTCATAAAATCTATCTAAAACCTGTGCAAGTTTTGCTTTCAGAATTTGATATACACGGGATGGCACATATCACAGGAGGCGGATTCTACGACAATATCCCACGAGCCCTTCCTGAGGACTGCCAGGCCATTGTATATCGGCAGGCATGGGAAGCACCACCGATATTTAGGCTAATTCAGGAAATGGGGAACATTGCCGAACCTGAGATGTATCGCACATTTAACATGGGCATTGGCTACATCCTAATCGTCCCACGCGAACAGGCGATGAAAATTGTTGCCAGACTTAAAGAACTAGGAGAAAATGCGTATGCGATTGGTGAAGTGCGAAAAGGCAGTCGCGAAGTCCAGGTTATCTAAGCTCTAACAACTGTAGATTATCCTCATGAGGAATTGCGAGCAATAATCAAATGACAAACAACCCCAAAAGCATCAACATCGCGGTAATGGTTTCTGGTCACGGCCGGGGAAGCAATATGCAGGCAATAATTGATGCCTGCAAGGAAGGCAGAATAACTGGCAGAGTCGCCGTAGTAATCGGTGTAAAAGATGATGCACCTGCCATGGAGCGTGCTAGAAGTCAAGGCATTTTGGCGGTTGAGATTAAACCAAAAGCATATGAAAGCGACGAAGCATATGGCAAAGCCATTCTTGATGTCTTAGCTGAACACAAAATAGACCTCCTCTGCCTTGCCGGCTATATGAGAATACTTCCCGCCAATGTTGTAAGCGCCTACCGCTGGCGGATAATGAACATTCATCCTGCGCTCATCCCGATGTTCTGCGGGGAAGGGATGTTTGGCGAGCACGTTCACCGTGCTGCACTCGAATATGGAGTCAAATACTCCGGTTGCACAGTCCACTTCGTTGATGAGGAATACGATACCGGGCCAATAATACTCCAGAAAGTCGTACCCGTCGAGGAAGGAGACACACCAGAAACGCTGGCAGCGCGAGTGCTAGTCCAGGAACACAAAGCATATCCCGAGGCAATCCAGCTTTTCGCGGAGGGCCGCCTCTCAATTGAAGGCCGTGTCGTGCATATCCGTCCTGCACAAGAACTGCAAAATGATGAAACTATCCGAGAATAGCCAATTGCTAAAATTTGCCCGCTTATTGCACTTCCAAAATAATTATTTTTATTCCTTGGCATTATCAATATGGCATTCAACTAGAGAGCTCTCTTTCCTCGTTCAAAGAAATATTAAACAATTTCTCGTTTTGTGCTTGGAGGTCTATTGACTCCACTTAAAGCGTTGCGTTAATCTTTTTGGGTATGGCTATGTCTATTGAAGATTTAAAGACATTTACAATATCCGCAAAACCTATGCCAGCGCTGGAAATTGTGCGCATGCTTGAGGCTGGAGGACCTGCAATTGACCGATATCTAGGCGAAGAAATTTACGCAAACTCACAGCCTGACTACATTGCAGCGCAAAGGAAGCGGCTGGCAGAAGTTGCAAAGTTTCATGCAGAGCGAGTTGGAAACCAACCTACTTTCCTAATCCGTGCGCCTGGACGACTAAATGCGTTCCTTGAGTATCTTGATATGTGTGCTGGAGACCACATGTCAACTACAATTGACGGTGATGTGCCTGCCTGTGTTTCACCAAGAGAAGATAACATACTAAACCTTGCAAACATTAATCCTCTTTTTCCTCCAGAAGAACTATCCATCTCGGCGGAGTTTAGACGCTTTGCAGATGAGCCGCTATGCCGACATGCAAGAATGGCTGATAATTGGGACAACAGAACACTGGTAATTCCACACTTCGGCAGACCACAAGGCAAATGGACGAACTACGTCATTAGTCCCTACCTCCGAGTAATGTGGGACTCACCTTCTTTGGAACTAAAAGGCGCTGACATATCCTTCGGGCGTGCAACCGCACCATTCCGCGCGGGAACAAGCTCATCATCGGCAGTCGTTGTACTCTCATTCCTAGCACTTTATCTCTCAAACCGTGACCGCTTGCCATCATGGGAAGTGCCAGAAATATGCAAAATGCTTGGCGAGGCAGAGTGGTATGTTGGCACACACGGCGGCGCAAACGACCAGACAACGATTTTACGGAATATGCCAAATTGCGTACTTTACAACCGGCACTCACGGACACCGCTCGAATCCACTCCCCTGCCCTTCTTAAGGGGAGTCCACGTGGTGTTGGCAAACTCGCTGTGGGAGGTAAATAAGTCGCTAACAGGCAACCAAAGCTTTAATATGAGAAAAGGTTGGATGGAGCTAGGCGATGAATTAATGAAGCTGATTATAGCCGAGGTAAAGGACGCACGCAACCAGGGCAAAGCTCATGGTTCAGGCTGGCTGTCCAACCTAATTAAAAAGCGCTTTGGCTTCGAGGTTGAGAATGAACTTCATCTTTTGGAAACACATTCTGAATATTGGGATAAAATCGAGGCAAATTATCACAAATTCGGCAGCCTAGATGAAAACATCTTGGGCATCCCCAATGCAGCTATCGAGGAGCTAATTCTCCTTCTACCAGTAAAAATCACCCCTGATGAGGCAGCACGTATCCTTGGAAAGGATAGAGAAACTATTGAACAACTTTATACGAAGCCCAAAAGGTCCATTGGTGGGTATCACACGCGCACAACGGCAAGGTTTTTTTATAAGGAAAATATAATTGGCAGAAAATTGGAGAAAATATTCCTCGAAGCTGAGAATCGGTTGAAACGAGGTGAGCTCACTGCAGATTCGCCTGAATACGACCGATACCGCGTGATGGTGGGCGAGCTCGTGGAGCAACTTCAGCATATCCTTGCATTTGATTTCCGAGTTTCGAACTCCCAACTCGACCGACTGATAAACGTTGCAAGGCGCGGGCCTGGATACCTTGGAAGCAAACTCACAGGCGCAGGCAAAGGCGGATGCGTTTCAATTCTCGTGCGTGAGAACCAATCCCAGGCAATGTGCGAATACCTTGATGTAGAGTACTACGGCAAACGCGAGAACTTTGAGGAATATCGCCAGATTCTTCAAGATGTCCTCCGATACTACGAGCCGGACTCATTCGAACGCGCATCGGCCATCGAGCAATTGGAAAACCTAGAGAACGCCCTAGCATCCATAAAAGACCAGCGCCGTGTCGTCACCTTTAGCCGTGGAGCATGTGTGGTAGATTTGGAGGCACTGGGATAGCAAACTAAAAACGAAGACCTGAAGCAAAATGCCGCTTAACTAACATGTTTTTTTTTGCTCATTGGTAAAGCTTTGAACCATCTGGCAGTTCAGCCCTCACCGGGGTGTTGGAATCAACACACCAGCCATTCGTGTTGCGTCCAATAAAACATAGCGCCGGTATTTCATATTCCTGACCTGGGGCAACATCATAAAAATAAGCTGTTATTCTTCCATCGCCGTTCTTATCCATAAACCCCGACTTGAGACTGGCCGCATCCTTGAGAATTACCTTTCCACCTTCAACGTCCGCAACGCGAGGCCATGAAGAGAAATCCTCATTAACAAGCCAAGAATCCTTATAGCACCCCGAAGCCGAAAAGTATAAGAGATTCCTCGTTGTAAAAAATCCGCCTTTCTCATCAAACGAATCTATCACAACTTTGCCAGTCCGAGGACTATACTCGCCAAACCCAAGTATCAACTTTTTAGCTTTCCTATGTGCGTACTCAATGTTATAATTCGAGCGTCCAAAAAGGATTGTTTTACCAATAAGACTGTTAGCCTCCAAAGCAGCCTCAATAGTAATCTCGTTCTTTATAAAATCAACCGACAAGACACGACCCCTCTGCGACGGACCGGTTTCAACGGAGAGCAAACCTTGACGAATTTTGCCGCCGCCTGCTATAAAAATTGACTTTAGCTTATGCTGAGCATCCATTCTAAGCACAACACATGAACCGCTAACTAAAAGCCCACCAACCTTGACTTCTTTTAAAGGATCCTCCGCAAGGTAAACATAATCAACACCATGCTCGCTTTTTACTCTTATGACGTCGCCTCCTTCAGTATTAATCCGGCGCACTTCAAGCGGTTTGGGGAGCTTTTGTTGTGCTTTGAATGGCTGAAGCACACAAATAAAGCGACTATGAAGGCACTCATTACCTGAGTTCCGAATAAGAACATATTTGAGCGACTCCGGACTACCTGGTCGTTTTGGAGGATTGCCATCAGCCACAACGACTTCAGCAACGTTTTGCAACGGAAAAATAGCCCGAATACCAACTTCATTATCAGCCCACGTCGCCGACCATGTACGCGATGGGACTCCTCGCTGGACATTATATAGGTAGGAATAGCCGCTGCCTTTATAAGAATGGTAGGACCTGGTTTTCTCTGGCCCTTCCAATTCCAAATCGTCATAAAGAAATCCATAAGGTACATTTTCTCCTGCAAGTGTACCCTTAACTTGTGGAACGGAAAGCTCTATGCCTTCAGTTGCCATTGAGTATGTAAAGCCATGAATGCTGTAATCATGCAACTTTCCTCCCTTGACGATAAAGAAATCAACGAAATATGGATTTTCATCTTCATTCCCAATTAAAAGTGTTACGCGGCGGTATTCGTCCAAATGCGGGTAAGCATCAGGTGCAGAAATATCGCTCATGCGAATTTCGGGCGTAACAGCAAATTTGTTTAAAATCCCTTTCTTTTGAGTTGCTTGGCGGGATGCGTCAACAGTCACAGTGTAGTGGCTGAGGGTATTTCGCTCCCAAGCAGGTGGGTCCTTTGATTCTGCGGCGAATTGTGGATAGCCAAAGTCTGGAATTAGCTTTTTCCCATAGCCGTAAACTTCCATAAACAGTCTGTCAAAATGAGCGTGACCGGCGCATGCAGGACCGTAATATATTGCCGCACCCACACCCTCTTTTTTCTTGCCCGCCTCTAATATTGCAAGGCCATATCCGCCTAGATTCCGACTGCCAGAATGCCTCTCTCCTGCTTTCTCAGCAATTTTTCTTAGCTCGTTCTCTTCCAAAGGAGGATATCGCAGGTCAAAGTAGCTCCCGAATGACTTTTCTCCGAAAACTCCTCTTTCCAGAAGACTTCGAGCGAACTCTGGACTGCCAAAAAGCTGTAATCCTTTCCTAGCTATTTGTGTAGGCATCTCGATAGCGCCAGAACTGACGTTGCCCGAATCACCAATTGCCGGCGTAAACATACTAAGTACCTTGAGTTCGTTGTAGGCGGCAAACATACGCTTGAGTTTGGAATGGGAATAGATATTCACACCAAGCCTATCCAAATACTCCGCCACCCAATGCAAATTACTGCACCAACCTAGACAGTAACCTGGGGCTGATTCGAATGCTATCCCTTCACGAAGTATGAAATTATCCAGCGCATAGCTGTACCCTTCGTGAGCCAAACGACCGTCATTGTTGTTCATGATGTAATCAGCCACACGCTGTTTTAGTTTTTCATCCTGAAGTACAAGTGCTAGAATAAGGAGGGTGCGCTGGTGCATTCCATAATTACCCTGAATCTTACCAGCAAATACAGCTTGGACTGCCTCTCTGAGTAGGTTTCTTTCGATATTCTGACGAATTTTAGCGTTGGTTTTTCCGATTAGTGGGGAATCGGAATCGTTAACAACAAATTGCCCTTCAGCAGCAAGGATATCGAAAACATTGTCATAGGCTATAGCTAGCTGCGACACAACCCCAGTCTCCCATATGCTATTAAGAATTTTTCCTTGGTATTTAGGGTTAAACTCCGTAGCATACCTGGACTGCTTGTTATGGTCCATAGAAGGGTAGAGTTCAGCAATCCTGTCAAGCATTAAGATTGCTTTGCGAGCATACTTTGCATCGCCAGTTATTTGATAAGCAAAACTAAGGTTCTGAACCGCGGGAATTATATATTTATACCAGAGCCAATGGCAGTAATAGCCTACAAACCAATGTTTATATTTATCGCCTGGTTTTCGCCAGCCCCAACCATCATCCGGGTAATCTCCGGTAAGCAAATTCCTATCTTTTGTTTTGTAATAAGCCCAAAAATCATTTGATGGATACTCCTCACCACCGACAGGACAAACAAGCTTCCAAGGTTTGTTAAATGGATCCATTTTCCAAGAGTAGTTGCCAAATTTGAAATACTCTTTTCCATGGACAGGGCATCCTTCAAAAGAAGAGTTGAAAGCACGTGGAATATCGGAAGGTGGAATCATCTCCCAAACATAGCGGTCTGACAATGCAACCCATTCGTCAGCTGCCTTTAAAATTTGGCTTGCAATTTCCCTAGCTTTTTGGTATTTCGCTATGTTTTCACGAATTTGTCGAATTTCTGCTTCCGAGGTTAGCGACCGACTAGTCTTACCTGGAATATCTGATTCTGCGCATAATTTATCAACCATGTCTAAGAGCCCAGCGATTACTAGCAATAATATTAGTAAAGCCTTACTTTTCTGACCCCATTGCCTCGTTTGCATCGAAACTAGATATTGCCCTTTCAAGATTTGCAATCGCCTCTTTCTCCTTTTCGAGTGCCGCCCTCAACACCTCAATTTGTCTTGCACGCATCTCTGCAGTCCATCTCACCTCGGATTCATCTTTAGAAGGATAAGGTACAGCTTCCCGTCCATCTTTAAGGAGCTTAACCTCTTCATCATATATATTGGCAGCTTCGCTGAGGTGTTTTGCTACATCACCCTTCAGTAGTTTGGCGGCCCACCTAAGATACACCACACCAGCAGTCCGAGCATCCACCAAACAGCTATAGAGCCATGCGTTGATGTGTTGAAGGGTCTCAAGTTGCCTACCTGTAGTCTGTGAAAGTTCGGAGGACTGAAGCGCATCCGCCCAAGCATCAAATGCTTTCAACCCGGACTCAAACCTTGAATCTGATGGTCTTTTCTCGCCTTTGGCAAATTGAACAGCCAATTTGATTGAGCGCTTGAGCAATTCATCGGTATTTGGAGGCTCGCTTTTTTGACCAAGAATTAGCATAGTCGGTGGAAGTTTCGTCGTCTTGGAGTAATCCGCTCCTTTGTCATGGTAGGTGCGGCAAACCCAAATATCGCCACCCCTAGAGTATCCTACAATCAGCCCCCAATCCAAATAGTTAGCCAATTGCATAGCAACCACAGGGACGCCTCTATCAATACTGTCTATTACCAACTGCTGTGCAGTCTGCATCCCTGAACCTATCCATTCATATGAATAACCAACAGCTTGTAAAGCAGCTTTTGTATGGTCTGGCACGACCGTTGGATCAGCAGATAAGACAGACCAATCTTTTCGGAACCTGGTTGCGAATGCAACCCCAGAAATGCCCATTAGGTACTCATAAGTCACTTGCTCTCCCAACTGGCATAGGCAAGTACTTAGTGCACCAAAAAAGGTGCAGTCTCTCCCTTTTCCAAAGTGAAGTTCGGGGATACCATCTATTACCATTCCACTCGTTGCCAACTCTGCAGAAGCATTGCTTGTACTTTCTTCTGGCGCTTCTAGAGCTGCTGCTGAGGAAATGATTGCGCAAAGAACTAGAGGTAGCACTGCCACTATTAAAATTATGCGCATCCCTGCCCTCACTAAATAATTTTCGCTGTAACAAGAGTAGATTACACCCTTGGAAAGCAAGTGTCAACGGAACATATTGACTTTTTTATCAGTGAGTAATACTATTGTTGAGGTTTCCTTTCGAATTGTCCTAATAAAGGCGAGCAAGACAGTTCTAGTTTTAGAATCAAGGGGCAACAAAAAGAAAACAAATTTAAGGAGCAAAAATATGGATGAAAGGCAATTTTTATTAAATCCCAAGGATCTACCAAGACAGTGGTATAACATCCAAGCTGACCTCGACGAACCAGCACCACCACCTCTCCACCCAGGAACAAAACAGCCTGCCGGCCCGCAGGACCTGGCGCCAATCTTTCCGATGTCGCTAATTGAACAAGAAGTCAGCCAGCAGCGATGGGTAGACATCCCTGAGGAAATTCTTGACGTCTTGAGCATATGGCGACCCACCCCACTAATCAGAGCAACCCGATGGGAAAAGGCACTCGGCACCCCTGCCAAGATTTTTTACAAATGGGAAGGAGTTAGCCCAGTCGGAAGTCACAAACCCAACACTGCGGTGGCTCAGGCATATTTTAACAAGAAAGAAGGCACAAAGAGAATCGCCACTGAAACAGGCGCTGGCCAATGGGGAAGTGCCCTTTCGATGGCATGCTGCTTTTTTGGCCTTGAATGCACCGTCTATATGGTTAAAGTAAGCTTCGAACAAAAGCCCTACCGAAAGTCTTTAATGCAAATGTACGGTGCAAAAATATATCCAAGTCCAAGCACACAAACCCAGTTTGGTAGGAAAATCCTCGAACAAGACCCTAACTGCACAGGTAGCCTTGGAATAGCGATTAGTGAAGCCCTCGAGGACACCGTCACAAACGAGGGCGTGAAATATTCCCTAGGCAGTGTTCTAAACCACGTGCTTATGCACCAAACAGTGATTGGTCTCGAAGCAAAGAAACAAATGGAGATGGCTGGGTGCAATCCAGACGTTATCATTGGTTGCGTTGGTGGCGGAAGCAACTTTGCGGGCCTTGCATTCCCATTCATGCCCGATAAATTCAACGGCAAAAACATTAAGTTTCTTGCAATCGAGCCTACAGCATGCCCAACACTCACCACAGGCCAGTACATGTACGACTTCGGTGATACAGCAAAAATGACTCCACTTCTAATGATGCACACGCTTGGCAGCGATTTCATCCCACCAAGCATTCATGCTGGCGGATTGCGCTACCATGGAATGGCTCCCCTTGTGAGCTTCCTGGTTAAAAAAGGCCATATCGAACCAAGAGCCTATCCACAGCTATCCGTGTTTGAGGCTGCTGCAGGATTCGCTCGAAGCGAGGGAATCATACCAGCCCCTGAAAGTGCACATGCTATCAAAGCTGCTCTCGACGAAGCAATAAGCGCCAAGCAAGAAGGTAAGGAAAAAGTAATCCTATTCAATCTAAGCGGCCATGGTCTCCTAGATCTTGGTGCATACGATCAATTCTTTGCAGGCAAGCTTCAAAACGTGTAAACCATGCTAAATCTAGCTTAGAAAAACGCCGGCTTCATTTCCATAGCCGGCGTTTTTATTTAAAGCCCTTGGATAGTTTGACACTCTAACCCGTGCAATTTTATAATCTCATAGCCCATAATGGTTAAGGAGTTGGTAATATGAAAACCATTTACCCCATATTAATTGCAATCCTGCTTACAATGCCAGCGCAGATATGCGCAAGCGGCGCTATTGTTGTCTATGATTTTGCAAAGCACTTTGAAGATGCAAAAATATCCAATGCTTTATCTGCAGGCACAGGAGCAAAGGCATTTACTTCAGGCAAAGTAAGGAAGTATTCAATAGCCCTTCATCCTACCTCGGGGGAAGCGACAGCCACTTATAACATTACATTACCGGTGATTGGAAAAGGCGAGCGCCTAGTAATTATATTCAGCGCCGGAATGGCAGATGGCTTCGTAACTAATGACCCAGACCATCCCTCGGACGGTGTAAAGTTCATACTCCGCATCGACGGCCGTGAAGTTTTCACTAGAGACCTAGCCACAACAGGTTGGTCTTACGGAGCAGCTGACCTGACAGAAAAAGCTGGCAAGAAAGTTAACATCGTCTTCGTCACAGATGCAAAATCAAACTCCAACTATGACTGGGCAGCATGGGGAGAACCGCAAATCTTGCGCCTAAGAGCAAACCAGTTAGGCAAAAATGGCCTTTCTACCGCATGTGCAGGCATTGTCACTGCCAAAGCATCTCAGGAGGGAGTTTCACTGGAGCTAACACCTATCTCCAAATCTGGTTCGCCCAGCGGTAAGGGTATAAAAATTCCATTAACGCCAAAAAGCCTAACCGCCGTTGAATTTGACCTATGTTCCTCGAGGCCCTCAGCAGTGCAAGTAAAAACCGTTGGCGGGAAAGCAGAACAAATTGGAATCTTCGCTTTTGAACCCCAACTCCAAATACTATCTTTTGGTCCCCCAAATGCTCTTATCTTCGGCGATAAGCCACTGGAAATGCGATGTGTGGTGAAAAACGCTGGTAAAGGACTGTTGGGCCAAAGTGCCAGCGTCAAAGCTCAACTAACAATAAGAAGTATTTCCGCCTCAGCAAGCGCAAAGACTAAAGGCATTTCAAAAGCTTACGCAGTTCAATCCATCGGCCCCCTTTATCCTGGAGAACAAAAAACCATCATTTGGCGTAACATAAGCGTACCCAAGGCGGACATTATCGCAGCTACAGTCAAAATACTTGAGAATGGTAATCCTATAGCAGATAAGACAATCGAACGAGCTATTTCAGTTCGCCCTACCATCTCAATCCCTGAACCAAAGAAAGCCGAGAGCAAAAAATTGCAAGACGGAACAATAGTACTCCAAAACCCATTCGTCCGCATGACTTTTGTAAAGAATAATGCTGGGTACACGGGATGGATGCTTAGCATTCCTCGGGAAAAAGGATGGTCTCAGGTGGCATCTGGCGCACCATTAGGCTTTGTGCATTTGCCAGATGTGCCGTCGTCAAATGGCGTAGCACTATATCCAAAGAATGCGCAAATCGAGATGCAAAATGGCAAGCCAGCTGTGATATTCACAACGACTCAGAATCTAGGTACATCCCCTTGCAAGTTCCGATGGAGTTTCACACTTGATACCCTCAAACCGATTATAAACGCCTCGCATTCCATGACAGCAGAAAAAAACATTGATATTGTATGCTTCTTTGGGCCAACGGTTTATGTCGGGGATGGCGGTTTCGGTAGCAAGAAAAGCGACGGGTTATTCCCTGGCCTAGAGTATCTTCTCACCGAAGCCTCATCAGGTACAGAAAATGTAAGTCCACCGGCAAATCTGCGTATAGTTCCACACCCTAATAAAATTACGATTCCCTTTATGGCAATACGATATGGTAGCGTACTTGTAAGCCTCGAGTGGGATCCTTTACAAAAATGGGACGGCGCTTCAAATCGCCCAGCAGCTGTGTTTGCCTCACCAAACTTTATAGATGGGCAAGAAAACCATAAAATTGGCCTTTTCGTTCCATCTGTTCCAGAATGGACCCAAGAAAACAAACTCACTGCTGATAAACCTTATAAACTAACCGCGGGAAATTCACTTACATTAAGCGCAGACATTATCGTGCGAACCAACAGCACTTCAATTATAGACGCAGTGGATGAGTGGATTAGCAGGCACGGCATTCCATCCATTACTCCAATAGAAAAGAAGCCCAGCGACGTTATGCTGCTTTGCGATAAGGCTTTTCTAGAAACTATCTGGGACCCCGAGGCAAAGGGGTGGAAGCACACTAATACAAGCCCACCTTCGTTTGATGCTCGAATTGCCAACTACCTGCTTCGAAAAACCATGTACGTTATGGACCCTCAAAGGAAAAAAGCCTACTCAGACGTAGTCCAAGCTGCAATTGAAAAAGCAGGCAGGGAGAATATGGATTTGGAAGTAGCCCTGCTAGCAGGTGAGGTTGATTCTGCCCTCAAAAGAATGGCTGAGCGTGCAAACTTTCTGATGTCAAAGCAACGGCACGATGGATCTTGGCCATTCGAACCGGATGAAAAGCATAGTGTTTTGGGTAAGGCTGGCGACACCTCATCTGGGTATTCAGCCGCTAATGCAGTCCAACTTCTCGAGTATGCGCTTATTACATGCGATACCAAAGCTACGGAGGCCGGACTTAAGGCTATTAAATACCTAGATACACAGAAGCGGCCAGAGGGAGCTCAGACCTGGGAACTTCAGCTTCATGTGCCCGACATTTTAGCAGCGGCGCACCTTGTGCGAGCATATACCATGGCATATCAAATAACAAATGATAAAAAGCATTTGGAAAGAGCAGTCTACTGGGCCAAAACTGGCCTCCCGTTTGTTTACCTGTGGAATGCACCTGACAGACCTATTATGCGCTATGGCACCATTCCAGTTTTCGGAGCCACATGGTTTGATGGAATGCCATGGTTTGGCAACTGCGTCCAATGGTGTGGCATGGTTTACGCTTATTCACTTGCACGGCTGTCAGACTTTGACCAGACGCTACCTTGGCAAGAGATTGCAAAGGGTATATTCTTCTGCGGAGCCCAACAACAGGAGTACGCAACCCAAAAGTATCCCAACGAAGCTGGCATGTATCCGGACGCCTTTAGCGTTGTTACAGGCGAAGAGGCATATCACTGGAACTTGAATCCCGGGTTGATTGCAATGGGGATGGTTAGAATCTCAAACTTGGATTGCATGCCGTATACCATCACTTGCAAAGGACCAAAAAACGCCCGCATTGCTGTTACATTACCAGCGCAAATAGGTAGCTTCGGCTTTGGCGAAGATTTTCTAAGAGGCAAATTTAGCTTTGCTTCTTTGAACACAGTTCACATTGTATTGGGCGGAACCTTCCCAGACTCGATTACCATTAATAGAGTTGGGATAGAGAGGGTTAAAGATGTAGACGCAGTAGAACAAGGATGGCAGTACAACCTGGACACCAAAATAGCAATAATCAAAACAAAAACGCAGCGTGAAAACATTGTTGCTGTGGATTTGCTTTCACAAGTCCTAGGATATGATAAACAACTTATGGAAGAAATGAGACAAAAAGAACAGCAAGAAAATCAGAAACAGTAAGGTTTTCTTCTTATAAACTAGAGCCTGCATGCAGAAAGCGGCATGCAGGCTTTTCAATTTTGATATTTACTGCGGCTTATCTACTTTGGAATGCATCACTGCAAATTCTTTTATGCCCAATTTAGCTTGAACTTGCTAAATATTTACCAAAATTCTGTTCCTAAATTGCCAAACTTAAACGCAAAGAAAAACGCGTTCTCACCTGGTAACCTTTAAAGCCCCTTTTGTGCATTTTCGGTACCAAATTTGAAAACACGTCTAAAAAGTGCAACTTTCGTTGCAAGCCGCACAGCTATTTCGGATTACGATTAAATTACCATTAAACGACTGCCGTGTCAATTAGGTAATTTTACTAGTTTTGCTCATAATAAGAAAGCTTTCTTGCATCTACTACATTATAGGCGTATCTCCAAAACGTTGTCGCTCCCTTCACGGAGGTGAAAACTGACTAATTTTGATTCTCCTTTAGCATTTGTCAAAGATACAGTGTATTTCCCATAGAATCCGCGAAAGCTGAAGGAGCCATCTTTAAAAGTCTCACCTTTTGCTATGGTGTGCCATTCTTTGTTAATCAGGCGGTCGAGCACCAAATATACAGGCTTTGGGCTCATATCCTTTCTTACCAATCCAGCAGCTAGTCCTTGCCAAGCTTTCGCGTCGGAGAAATCCCACCAGGTAATCGCCTTTACTGCCGGGTGACTAAAGCATACGCGATAGAACTGTTCCACATACTCTGCTTGTTTTTTCTCGCCCTCAGGTGTCGTCTCATTGCCACCAGAAAGAACGGTCGTTTCCGTAAAATGAATCGGCTTCCCCAGTGTAGCATACCTATCAAGCGTTTCCAAAATCTCGGCAAGAGAAAAGGGACCACGATGCATATGAGTTTGAATACCAATCACATCAAATGGCACTTTCTTTTCCTTCATTTCTCGCAACAAGTTATAAAACTTATCATCGCCGCCCCTTGGGCCTACCACTCCAAATTCGTTGACAATAAGAGTGGCACTAGGATTTGCTCTTCTCGCCCAATAGAAAGGCAAAGCAGTATAATCAAACATCGAGAGCCCCGCAAAGATGCGCGTATGCGTAGATTCGTTTACGACATCCCAAATATCAATCTGCCCTTTGTAGCGCGAGACAATGGCGGCCACTCGATGTTCAAGAAGTTGCCTAACCTCAGTTGGATTGCTTTCATCAAGCCAGGCTGGAACACCTGCTTGATGAGTCCAAACGAGCGGATGTCCCTTTGTCGTGATGTTATTCTCCTTGCACCATTTGACAATGTGGTCAGTGCGTGCATAACCAGGTTTGCCTTGCTCAGGCTCAAATCCACGCCAATAAAATGGCACTGTGGCATAGTTTAGAAGGCGTTTGAAAAGCTCTTTGTATTTCTCGTTCAAATCCGCATTCGGAAGGGCATCGAGTGCATAAATATTGCAACCAAAAAGGAAATCATGGCTGACCTGTTCGGCTTTCACTGATACGCCCTCGATAGGTCTACCCTTCTTATCAAACACCACAATTTTGGCATTTCCCTTACGGTATTTCTCTGTGTCCCGCTGGATGCGCATAACAAGTTCCCTGGACAACATAGTTGTTCCCTCGCTTTGATTGGCAAACACAGCAACTCCGATAAAAATCAAGACAAGTGCTAAAAACATTGACCGCGGCATAAGAATCTCCTTTCAAAACATAGTATTCGGATCCAAAATCATAGCGAATAAAATCAAAATAGTAGCCGTTTGGCGAAATTCCCATTAAAAATTCGGCGCTATATGCTATTTCTTCCTCTAAATCTTTACGCATACAAAATTCATTCTGGTTTGGAAATGCAAAAATTGTTTGACAGATGGCAAACATTGTGGTAAAATCACTTTAAAACAAAATGTTTGCGCCCTAAGCACTGATTGCTTCGATGCGAAACAATCAGTGCTTATTATATTAAACGTTAAAAGGAGAAAGCTCGTGACGGTAGAAAAAGAATTAATCCTCACCCCAGAAGGGCTCAAAAAGATAGAAGAAGAGCTCGAGCATCTTCGAACCGTACATCGGAAAGCTGTTGCCGAGCGTATAAGAGAATCAAAACAGTTTGGAGAGCTATCTGAGAACGCCGAATACGAAGAAGCTAAGAATGAACAAGCTTTCGTTGAGGGCCGAATTCTCGAGCTAAAGCGAATTCTCCAAAATGCCCACGTTATTGAAGCTGATGAAGTTCACACCGATGAAGTTGGTATTGGATCCAAGGTTACTGTGCGCGACCTAGACAGCAATGAAGAGTGGGTGTATACTATTGTTGGGTCGGTAGAAGCAGACCCGGGTGAGGACCGCATCTCCGACGAGTCACCAGTTGGCCAAGCACTTATCGGCAAAAAGGTTGGGGACGTTGTGACCGTCGAGATACCGGCCGGCGCGGCAAGATACGAAATAGTAAAGATTACAAAGTAAAAGCTCGCCGCACAGTTTCAAACCGGCTTTAAGCAAACAGCGTATAGCGTTGTTGGCGAATAAAGCGCCCGGGCTATACGCTTTTGCACGTATTAGAATATTTCAAACGAGGAGCAGAGAGTTGGCTGAGGACCAAGAACTTAGAGAACACAGACTAAAAAAACTCCAATCTCTCCGTGAAAAAGGTATAGATCCATTTGCAATAGAGCGATATGAGCGCACACATACTGCGCAGCAAATAATATCAGACTTCGAAAAGCTTGAGGAAAAGGAAGTATCCGTTGCAGGCAGAATTATCTCCCTT
This sequence comes from Armatimonadota bacterium, assembly GCA_023511795.1. Classification (NCBI taxonomy): domain Bacteria; kingdom Bacillati; phylum Armatimonadota; species Armatimonadota bacterium. The sequence continues at coordinate 150,822 of JAIMAU010000004.1, forward strand.
CGAATAATGGGGAAGGCAACATTCGCCCACATCCAAGATGAATCGGGAAGAATCCAGATTTACATTAGGTTGGATGCTGTAGGTCAGGAGCAGTATTCCTTGATAGAATACATCGATATAGGCGACTTTCTCGGCGTTAAAGGAAAAGTCGGGAAGACTCGAATGGGCGAAATTACAGTATTTACCGACAAAATGCAAATTTTGGCAAAGTCGCTTCGCCCAATCCCTATCGGCAAACAAAAAGGAGAAGAACAATGGTATTCCCTTCAGGATATAGAACAAAGATATCGCCAACGGTATCTAGACCTTATCATCAACCCCGATGTTAGAGATGTAATGCTCAAGCGCACCATTATCATCAAAGCAATTCGCGATTTCCTGGGCAATGAGGGGTTTATTGAGGTAGAGACTCCCGTTCTCCAAGCAATAGCGGGCGGCGCTGCTGCAAGGCCATTTAAGACCCACTACAATGCCCTAGACTGCGACTTCTTTCTTAGGATATCGCTGGAACTCTACTTAAAGCGCGTAATCATTGGCGGCTTTGAAAAAGTCTACGAGATGGGACGTGTATTCCGCAACGAAGGCCTTTCCACGCGCCACAATCCTGAATTTACTCTTTTGGAGCTTTATCAGGCTTATGCGAACCTAGAAGATATCATGGATCTCGTGGAGCGAATGTTTTGTTATATATCAGAGCAGCTGTACGGTGGCTTAACTTTCACCTACCAGGGAAACACAATCAATTTGGCACGCCCATGGAGGCGGCTACCACTGCTAGAAGGAATCCGCCAATATGCGGGAATCGAGCCAGAAGAGCTAGAAAGCTTCGAATCCGCCAAACGAGCTGGAGAAAGGCTTGGACTTCAATTAGATAAAGAGGAAAATCTTGGTGGAATAATCGAAAAAATCCACGAAAAGTTCGTGCAACCAAATCTTATTCAGCCCACATTTGTAACCGATTATCCCATAGAAACGTCCCCATTGGCCAAGAAACGACAAGATAATCCAAGGCTTGCGCGGCGCTTTGAACCATACATAGGAACTCAAGAATGCGGAAATGCCTTTTCCGAGATAAATGACCCGCTAGACCAGCGTGAGAGATTTCTATATCAAGCAAAGATGCGAGCGGCGGGCGATGAGGAAGCTCACCCAATGGACGAGGATTTTCTGTTGGCAATGGAATATGGAATGCCGCCAACGGGTGGACTTGGTATCGGAATAGACCGCTTGACAATGCTATTCACAGATTCACCATCGATAAGAGATGTGATTCTATTTCCACAACTGAGACCACAGAAGTAGACAAACCGTGCTATGTCAACATCCAATATCTTTTGGATGTTGACATAATAGTTACCCCTCATGACAAATTTTGAAATTAGCAATCTTTCAATGCCAACTTGTTCCCCGATTAAAAAGAACGCCAATTAGACGCTTCTCCTCAATTAATAACAACTCAGTTAAAAGGAATATTTCCTCAGTTTGGCTAACATTTCTGCGTGTCATAAGTTTATAAATTCTCAAGCCAACAGGAGTAAGAAACAATGAAGCGAACCTTATTAATCTGCATTTTTGCTTTGGTAGCTTGCAATTTGGCTTATACAGGCCAGACCCTAACCTACTTAGATCTCGTTAGCAGACTAACTGACCTTGAACACCTTGCAACCTTACCTCCACCTGGCGAGAAGTGCGCCCAATGGTCGAGCTATGACCGTGCAAGTTATTACGATGAAAAAACCGGTAAATACGTTGGTTGGGACGCAAATGGCGATGGTAATGGCGTTATCCGCGTTGAGGACGACCACTTTGTTGTAGCAGAAATTGAAGGCCCTGGGTGCATCTGGCGCATATGGTCAGCCCTTGCAGGTCAAGGTCATGTGAAGATATACCTCGATGGAGCCACCGACCCAACAGTAGACCTACCATTTATCGGCTTCTTTGACCTAAAAAATGAGCCTTTTGTTTACCCAGCGCTTGTACACCAGGTTGCAAAGGGATTTAATTGCTATGTACCAATTCCTTTCCAAAAGTCCTGCAAAATCACAATGGAAAAAGACTGGGGCGCGTATTACCATTTCACATACTCAACTTTCCCTAAAGATACCCAGATACCGACATTTAGTCGCAACCTCTCACTTGAAGAGAAAGAAGCACTCGCCGAAGCAGATAGATTTCTACGCAAGCGTCTTGGAACTGATCCAGCCGGACACAGGGAGGGCGAAGAAACAGTTATTAAAAGAATCAGCATACCACCCGGACAAAAGGAAACCGTCTTAAAACTCATGGGGGCGCGAGCAATCACAGGAATATGGATGAAGGTAAGCCTATCCAATCCCGACGACCCAGACCGCACATTACGCAATACAATCCTGCAAATCAAGTGGGACGGCGAAAAAAGCCCTAGCGTATGGGCACCAATAGGCGACTTTTTTGGTACAGGGCCTGGGATGAATAAATACAAATCCCTGCCTCTGGGCGTGACTGATGATGGGATGTACTGCTATTGGTACATGCCGTTCTCGAAAAGCGCCGAGATAGAAATTATCAATGAAGGCAGGAAACCATTCTCAGGCGAATTCACAATCACTCATTCTCCGATTACAAAACCTATTCAAGAACTCGCACGATTCCACGCAAAGTGGCACCGAGACGCCTTTCTACCAAAGGACCCCGAACGGTGGATTGACTGGCCAATGCTAGTAACCCAAGGCAAGGGACGCTACTGCGGAGTAGCATTGGAAGTTTGGAATCCGCGCGGAGGCTGGTGGGGCGAAGGTGACGAAAAATTTTTTGTTGACGGCGAGAAGTTCCCATCAACCATTGGCACAGGTTCAGAGGATTACTTTGGCTATGCCTGGTGCACGCCTGAATTATTTCAAAACGCTTATCACAATCAAACAAAGGTATTCCAAAACATTGGTCATGTAGCTGTAAATCGGTGGCATATCGCAGACAGCGTGCCATTCCAGACATCGTTTGAAGGATGTATTGAAAAGTATTTTTTAAACGACCGGCCAACACTATACGCATCAACGGTATATTGGTATCTTGCGCCAGGCGGAGTTGACCCATACAAGCCAGTGCCGCCAAAAGAGAGGATTTTTTACATTACCGCTGAGCCCCCGCGGGTGCCAGGAGCCATCGAAGGCGAAAATATGAAAATACTTAGCAAAACAGGAGGCAACCCACAGATACAGCAACTTGGAGAAAGATGGAGTGGCGAAGCCCACCTCTGGTGGATAAACGCAAAGCCTGGGGACAAGCTAGACTTAGAGTTGCCCATAAAAGGAACCGGCAAGTACGAGCTGGTTGCAGCATTGACCAAAGCTATTGACTACGGTATTGTGCAATTCTACCTTGATGGGCAAAAAATTGGCAACCCGATTGACCTATATAACAACGGTGTTGTGCCAACTGGCGAGATTTCCTTAGGAACATTCAATCTGTCAAAAGGCTCGCACAAATTAACAGTAGAGATCATTGGTGCAAATGAAAAAGCAATCAAGTCATTTATGTTTGGCCTAGATTACATAAAACTAAAGAAAGCAAAGAGGTAACACAAAATCATGTCTTCGCTATACATCGCGCCATTAGTCATTCTCCTAACGTTTACAGCTGCGAAAATTGAGCCTCTTGGCCAGCCATGTCGTGCCAAGAACATCCTTTCAACCTTAATGATTACCGACCGCGAAACAGGGCGAGAAACACTTGTTCTCGGCAATACAAATGAAGCCATGCATATGGAGTTGATATTCCTTGACTTCGAGAACGGCACAGCAAAGGCATATACTGCTCCTGCCGGGTCTGGTGCTTGGGCACTAATCGAAGTTCCTGGCGATAGACTGATAGTTGGCACGCATTACGATGGAATGTTTATGGTCTTTGATCTTAAAAAGAAGGAATTCGTGAAGACCATCAAGTTTCCAGGAGAAAGCTATATTTGGAACTTTGCAATTGGCAGTGATGGGCGTGTCTATGGCGGCACTTATCCTGGCGGGAAACTTGGAGCATTTGACCTTGAAACATACGAAGTCGAGGATTGCGGTGCTCCCGCCCAACCAAACCTCTACCTTCGAAATGTATCTTCTTTACCTGACGGGCGAATTCTCTGCAGCTTTGGACAAGAGAAACCAACAACAATGGTTTACGACCCCAAAGCTAAAAAGTGGGAGCCGGCTCCTAAGCAGCTTGAAGGCATAACGCAAGGAATTTGCTGGAACGGATACTTTATATCGGGCAGCTCTGCATTCGACAGCTCGCTACAACCTATCAAACCACCCTTCCCTACACCGCCCGCTGAGAGAGGCACTTGGTATGTTGACCTCCGCTTGACTAGGGACGATGTGTTATACATACGCCAGGGGCGTGCTATCTACCGGTACACCAAGGGGGAAAACGCGCTTTCTCTCGTGACTGATGTTTACCTTCACGGTGGGGGCATCGTTGCTGCAAGCAAGAAAGGCCTCCTAATAGGTATTAAGGGACAAGATTATTTTGTCATCAAGCCTGGCGACGCCACAATACGTCCTAAACCAATACCCACTGAATCACAACCCCGCCCCACCCTTTTCCTTGAAGCAGACACCTGCAGGAGGTTATGGGGTGGCCCTCACTTTGGCCAAACATTGTTCTACCTAGATACAAAAACAAAACATGTAGTAAACACAAGCAATGTAAGCGACCACGGAGGCGAAGTTTACGATGTTGCTTTCTATGAGAATAGCGTTTATGCTGTTTCCTATGTTTGGGGCGAAATAATAAAATTCGATCCTGACAAGCCCTGGGACCAATGGAACCACAAGAATCCACGGACAATTGCGGCACTCAACCCGAAGGGCTACATTCGTCCTATTGGTGGCATTACCCTAGGTCCAGACAACAAACTCTATTCAGGCTGGATGGCAAAATATGGTGCCTACGGAGGCGCCATCGCTATTACAGACCCAAAGACAGAGCAGACCGAACTCATCGAAAACCCGCTCGGCGAGCAGGCTATCCAAGCTGTCGTCCCTACAGAGCGGTACCTATATGTTGGCACTTCTCTGGCTGGAAACGGCCTGCCGAATAAAAAAGGTGAACCGCCAAAGCTCGGGATAATTGCACTATCGACAAAGAAAGTTGTATGGTCAAAAGACATTGATGGCGTTGGCTATATTCGCCCATTTGCCTATGACTCTGAAAGCCGCCGTCTCGCTGTCTCTGTCGGTGGAAAAGTTCAGCTCTTCGATACAACAAAGCGTGAGTTTATCACCGATGGAGAAGACATCCCGCCGCTTAATAGCAACTCTACCTCAGCGGTGATAAACGGCATTGTATATTACGGCAGTGAGAATGCAGTAATTGCATTAAACCTACGAACCGGCAAAGTCAATCGCATCGTTGAGGCTCCCTCAAACATCTCCTGCGTCACAGCCGACTCCGAAGGAAGAATCTACTTCGCATGTGGAACAGATGTTTACGCGGTCAAGGAGGATGGCAATGATTGATTGCCACGTCCACCTTAATAACATTGGCGGGGAAGAGGAGCTAGAACATACGCGCAAATATGTCGGCTTAGACCGTATGAACATTGTGTGTGGCATTAACCGCGAGAATGTCAATGCCAACCCTCAGGCATTCCTTGCGAAAATAAAATTCCCTCAGAACTTTTATATTTTCCCCTGCCTTGACCACGCCAACTACTTTTCGGGTGGGAAGCTTTCCACTCCATCCCTCGCTGAGCAGGTTGACCGTCTTGTCGCTATTGGGGCAGATGGCATTAAAATGCTTGAGAATAAACCAACGCATAGAAAACTAGTAGATAAACCAGTAGATGGCGAATACTTTCATGATTACTTTGCCCGCGTTGAAGAAATTGGCATACCAATACTCTGGCATGTAGCCGACCCAGAGGAATTCTGGGACCCGGCGCTCACACCACAATGGGCAAAGAGCCGCGGATGGGGCTATGACAGAACATTTGCCCCCAAGGAACATCTCTACACAGAAGTGGAAAATATTCTCCACCGCCATCCGCGGCTGAAGATTATCTTTGCGCACTTTTATTTTCTATCTGCCAACCTGCCCAGACTATCATCGCTCTTCGACCGCTTCGAGGGAGTTCATGTTGACCTCGCCCCTGGAATTGAGTTGCTGTATAATTTGTCAAAGGACCCTGAAACAACACGCAACTTCTTTATCCAATATTCCGACCGTATTCTCTTTGGTACCGACATCTCAAACCACCAAACTCCTGAGGAAAATCGAATACGCGCCGGCATAGTTATACGCTGGTTGGAGACCGAAGATGTATATCGCGTGCCAGAAGGAGCCGATTTCCTTCTTGGCCCGCCTGAAGACGGTATTATCAGAGGACTCAAGCTTCCAGAGAATGTACTCCAAAGGATTTACAACCTTAACTTTGAACGCCTTGCAGGGCCCAAACCACGTCCACTTGATTGGGACCTTGCCGCTGAGGAATGCGAACGCTTGGCGTATGAGATTTCATTCCTAAATGACATCCCCACCAATGAAACCATTGCAAGCCGTACTGCAGAGATTCTAAAAAGATGGCCAAGAAAACCAGATGATAATTATTAAGCTCAAATAACTGTCTAGTGGCTCAAAAATGCTCGGCAAGTAATCCCTTCTCCCATCCGCAAGCTAGCGAATGAGAGAAGGGATTCTGAAATTAGAACAATTAATTATCAGTCCTAAATGGTGAGGCAGGCAGGTCGGCACCATTGAAAAGATTAACATCCGGACAGTCGGACCAGCCGTACCTAACCGCAAAAGGTTTCTGAACTTCAGGGATATAGACAACTACGTTTTCTCCAACAATTTCCGCCTTGGCTGGCACAAAATTATGGTCTTCCCCAGCAACCGTGAATCCTTTAAGGTCGCCACCCTTTGAATGAAGTCCTTTAGCCCAATCAAAGCTAAGAATTGCTTTGTTGCCTTCAACTATCATCGACTTGTAAATTGGGCCTGAGTAGACGATATTCTCGCCATAGGCGATTCCTCGGGCAAGAAGGCCTAAGCGTTCTCCAACCGGTTTCTTTTGCTTTGGATGGATGTCTTCACAGTCCCCATAGTCGGTTATTACAACAATGCCAGTGTTTGGAACGGTCTGTGCAGTGAAAAGTTGCGCCTCTCTGAGCTCAGGCCATGTATCAGGCTTGCTTGTCCTTCCATACGGAGCAAGTTGAACAATCAGAAATGGGAAATCACCTTGAGCCCATGTGTCTCTCCAACATTTAATCATTGTTGGAAGGAGAATGCGATATTCCTGCGCACGCGAAGCATTTGATTCGCCTTGATACCAAATAACGCCCTTAATTGCATATGGCACAAGCGGCTGTATCATGGCATGATAGAGATAAGCTACTGGCCGCCCGCCATCTTTTCCAACCAAATCACGCAATTCTGGCACGACAAGCAGTGCCCTAATGCTTGTCCACGATTCGGCAGGTGTGCCCCCGACTGATGAATCAATCAACCCTACCGGTACCTTTAGGGCTTTGCGAAGATGCTGACCGAAATAATAACCAACGGCCGAGAAATTGGCAACACTCTCTGGAGTACACTCCTTCCAGGCTTGTGGAAGCGGCGCGGGATCTTTCGTCTTCGGCACAAGATAAAGCCTAAGCATTGGATCTTTCGCAGTTTTGATTTCTGTTTCGGCGTTCTCAACGCGGCTCATTGGCCAAGCCATGTTCGATTGGCCGCTGCATAACCAGACCTCGCCGACGAGAATATTCTTGATTTCGATGTCATTAATCCGCATGGTAAAAGGACCGCCAGGCTTAAGTGGATTCAACCATACAATCCAATTACCATTATGAGCAGTTGTAGTGACTTGTTGATTCTGAAACTTTACAGTCACTTTCTCACCAGAATCTGCAGTACCCCAAACTGGAACACGCACCCCCTGCTGAAGGACCGCATTATCGGAAATTAGACCATTAGGCTTAACCTCTGCAAATACTGCCAAAGAGACAAGACCAAGAATCAAAACCGAACATAAGCAAACAAGAATAATTCCTCTCTTCAAACCGCACCTCCAAACATTACTGCGAAAAGTGTACAAGCAGGCTTGGCGATATGTCAAGAACGATTGCTTGCTCAAAGCTCCGCGGGTTTGACATTGGCGTTTTTTCATGTTAGATTGTAGCGAACCAGTGTGCGCCAATAGAAACTGGTTCGTTTTATACTTCAATCAATGCCTTTTGAGGGATTAAGAAGATATGCTTTTTGGAACACAAAAAATAAATTCAAAAGGCCACCTAGAAATCGGTGGCTGCGATACCGTAGAACTGGCTGAGAAATTTGGAACGCCGCTTTATGTGATGGACGAAGCACACCTGCGGCAGAACTGTCAAGCTTATTTAAACAGCTTCCGAACGCGCTATCCAAACACCGAGATTGCGTTTGCTGGCAAAGCATTTTTGCCAATGGCAATGTGCCGTATAGTTGACCAAGAAGGCCTTTATCTCGATGTTGCGTCTGGAGGCGAACTCTACACAGCACTTAAAGCTGGCTTCCCGCCCGAACGAATTTTGCTTCACGGCAATTGCAAGACTGCGGATGAGCTACAAATGGCGCTTGACAACGGCGTTGGACGGATAGTCGTCGACAACCTTACAGAACTAGAGAAGCTTAACACCCTAGCGGTCGAACGAAAACAAAAAGCACAAATCCTTTTTCGCGTTACACCAGGAGTTGATCCACATACCCACCGTCTAATAAGTACTGGCCAAGAAGACACTAAGTTTGGATTCAACATAAAAAGCGGGGCAGCAATGGATGCTGTTCGAAAAGCCCTCGATTATCCAGGCATTGAATTGCGAGGAATACATTGTCATGTGGGTTCGCAATTGCTCGACACAGAAGCGCATACCGCAGCCATAGATGTGATGGTGGAATTCGCCAAAGAAATCCTCGACGAAACCGGCTTTCTAATTGAAGATATTGACACTGGTGGCGGACTAGGTATTAGATACGTCGAGGGCCAAAACCCACCGACGATTGACCAATTTGCCAATGCTGTAGTTAGTGCACTAAAGCGCTCATTGGACAAGCATTGTTTTCCAAAACCCCGTCTAATTCAAGAGCCTGGGCGCTCAATCGTTGGGACGGCAGGCATAACACTCTACCATGTTGGAGCCGTAAAAAAAGTTCCAATACCCCAAAAGCCAGGGTATAAGACTTACATAATTGTGGATGGCGGGATGAGTGACAATCCGCGGCCACTGCTTTATGGAGCACTTTACGAAGCAATTATAGCAAACCGGGCAAACGAACCTGCTACTCAAATAGCAACTATATCAGGCAAGCATTGTGAGACTGACACACTCATACCGGAGGCAAGGATTGCTGAAACTCAACCTGGCGATGTGCTTGCCGTGTTCTGCACCGGTGCATACACTTTTGATATGGCTAGCAACTACAACCGTTTTTGCAGACCTGCGGTCGTACTCGTCCTGGACGGACAAGCCGACGTGATTGTCGAGCGTGAGAGCCTCGAAGATCTTATCAGACGAGAAATAATCCCACCCCGTCTTAGGTAGCAAAGGAATCTTCAAATGCTTAACATACAAGAAATTGCCATGTATGTGGTGGCATTTCTGATTGCCGTAACGGTGCATGAGTATGCCCATGCACGCGCCGCTGTATCCGCCGGCGATGAGACACCAAAACTAAACGGTAGAGTTTCTCTTAACCCAATTGACCATCTTGACCCAGTCGGCACGCTAATGTTCGCGTTTACACTTTTATATGGATTCGGCATTGCGTGGGGGAAACCTGTACCTGTCAATCCGTATAATTTTCGAAGCCCTCGCTGGGACCAGCTAAAAGTTTCAATATGGGGGCCCGTATCAAATATCATTGTGGCATTTGTATTATCAATGATTTATCGATTCAACCTCGTTCCCATTTCAGGGGCTTTCCAAAAACTTTTCTTCATCCTGATATTGTTCAACTTGAGAATTGCTTTCTTCAACCTAATTCCGGTTCCGCCGCTAGATGGTTCACATATACTTTCAAGCCTACTCCCAATCAACCAAGCACGAACTTACGACCTGTTGGTGGCCCGTTATGGCATCCTCCTACTAATCCTACTCATCTTCACAGGGATCGCGGGTATGATTACTAATGTGCCAACCAATCTATTCATCCGCTTATTCTTGGGAACATAAAAACAAGAATAGCAAAATTGGAGACGCGCATGGCGAAACCTCGAGCAGTAAGTGGAATGCAGCCAACAGGAATGCTTCACTTAGGAAACTTGGAAGGCGCCTTGTGCAACTGGGTGCGTCTTCAAGATGAATACGACCTTTTTGCATTCGTTGCAGATTGGCATGCTCTAACAACGCTTTATGCCGAACCAAAACTAATTGCAAAGTATACAAAGGAACTAGTAATAGACTATGTAGCCTCAGGCCTTAACCCCGAAAAAACCACCATTTTCAGACAATCTGATGTAAAAAACCACGCAGAACTTCATCTTCTTTTATCTATGATCACACCAGTATCATGGCTTGAGCGCGTGCCTACGTATAAAGAAAAACGCCAAGAGCTACGACCTGAAAGCCCATCATATGGGCTTCTCGGCTATCCCGTTCTCCAAGCGGCAGACATCTTGATTTACAATGCGGAAGGTGTTCCGGTTGGGCGCGATCAACTGCCACATCTTGAGGTTACAAGGGAGATTGCTCGAAGGTTCAACTCACTTTATGGGCTTATTTTTAAAGAACCGCATGCCATATTAACCGAGACACCCGTAGTCATTGGCCTGGATGGGAGAAAAATGAGCAAATCACATGAGAACACCATCCTGATTTCCGACTCCCCAGAAGTTGTTGAGGAAAAGATACGAACTATGTACACCGACCCTCTTAAGATATATAGAACAGATATCGGCCATCCAGAGACCTGTCCTGTTTTTCAGCTTCGCCTCATCTATGCTAAGGAGGAAGCGGCTCAAGTCGAACGCAAATGTAAAGCTGGTGAAATTGGCTGCGTGCAAGACAAACAAGAGCTGGCAAAGGCAATCAACCAAAGGCTCGAACCAATCAGAAAACGAAGACGAGAATTGGAGCAACAGCCAGAGCTAATCGACCAAATACTCGCAGATGGCGCCAGACGCGCCAGAGTCGTCGCGCAAGAAACGATGGAAAAAGTGCGGGAATCAATGGCATTTAACAACCAAACTCTGGTAAGCTATAATATAATGAAATAATAGCAGCTTTGGCAAGCATTGGCTGCCACAAAAACAGCTTTGACGAACGACGGAGAAGTTTAATGTCAGTTGAGTCAACAACCCAAACCGGTTGTACAATCAAGTTGCCGATATTTGAAGGACCACTTGACTTACTCCTTCACCTCATTAGAGAACACAAACTCAACATTTATGATATTCCAATCGTGGAAGTGACTGAACAGTATTTGCGTTATCTTTGGTTGATGGAGTCGCTTGACCTAAATATCGCAGGCGAGTTTTTTGTGATGGCAGCTACATTACTCGAGATTAAGTCCCGAATGCTACTTCCCAGCCCAGTCAAAGAGGAAGAAGGCAAAGACGAAATTGACCCACGCGCTGAGCTGGTCGAGCGCCTTCTGGAATACGAAAGATATAAGAAAGCAGCAGAGTCTCTTCGTATCTTTGAAGACAATCGTCAGAAAGTTTTTTGGAGGCTCACGGACGAACTTGAAAGCTATGATGCTCCGCTGATTCCGCTCAACCTCGAGGCCATGGACCTCATCCTTGCACTCAAGCAAATGCTCGCCGAAATAGGAGAGGGTTCTGAGGAGGTTACCAGTCTCGAACGGCAGAAAATTACACTTCGGATGAAGATGAGTGAAGTCCTAAGGAGAGTTCGAAGCAACCCAGAAGGCATAAACTTTCGTGAACTGTTTATTTCCAGACCGACGCGAGTGGAGATTATTATTACATTTCTGGCATTGCTGGAATTACTTAGATTAGGAAAGGCAAAAATTCACCAAAAGCAAGTGCTTGGGGATATTACCATTTGCGCACTTGATGAACAAGTGTCATAAAACGATGGATCATGAAAGCATAATTCCAAACGGAAAGATAAAAAATATACTAGAATGCATGCTTTTTGTCTCGCCTCAACCTCTAATTGTTAGGCAAGTAGCCCAATCTCTTGAAATCGACGAGGGAGAGGTCGAGAGGGCTATTCACGAATTAAGGTTAGATTACAATGGACGGGGACTGCAGATTGTCCGCATAGCTGGCGGGTATCAGATGTGCACCCGTCCAGAGTACGCCGACGACATTGCAAAGCTGTTAAAACCCGAGCGCGTCAGGCTTTCCAGGGCAGCTCTCGAAACCGTTGCAATTATTGCTTACCGACAGCCAATTACAGCACCTGAAATTGAGGCAATTCGCGGCGTAAATTCCGATGGCGTGCTTCACACGCTTTTAGAACGCGGACTTATAAAGCAGGTTGGGCGAAAGGAAACGGTCGGACGACCCATTCTTTACGCTACTACGGAGGAGTTTCTGAACCACTTTGGATTGAACGATTTATCGGAACTACCAGAGCTTGAGGAAGTCGAGTTGCCCGAGTCTAACCTAGAGAAGTCAAATGAAGAATCATAAGACAGCAATACTATGTTTGCTAATAATAACTTCGCTTCAGGTGGCTACAATGGGAGCGCCAATGCCTCCCAAAGTAACAGCTGAATCAGCCCTGCTTGTAGACGCAACATCTGGCAAGGTACTCTATGAAAAGCGTTGCCGCGTTCGCCGGCCGCCTGCAAGCTTGACAAAGATAATGACTGCCATACTAATACTCGAGCACGGCAACCTGGACGACGTTGTAACCGCTTCGAAGCATGCTTGTAATACACCCTATGGGTCACTACATCTTAAGCCCGGCGAGAAGCTCACCCTCCGCGACCTACTCCGGGCAATTCTCATGAGGTCAGCAAACGACGGGGCAGTTTGTGCAGCCGAACATATCGCAGGTTCGGAGAGAAAATTCGTTGCAATGATGAACAAGAAAGCCAAAGAGATTGGAGCAATAAGCACACACTTTGCCAACCCTCACGGCCTTCATGACCCAAGCCATTATTCTACTGCATACGACATTGCGCTAATCGCGAGGCATGCAATCCGTTATCCGGAATTTAATGCTATTGTCCAAAAGAAGCAAGCTAGAATCGAAAGGTCAATAAACTCTTTAGATGTCACCCTTAAAAACACAGCAAAGTTTCTATCAAAATTTGAAGGGGCGGACGGAATTAAGACTGGCTATACAAAAGAAGCTGGCCACTGCTTTGTAGGGTCAGCCACAAGAAACGATTGGCGGCTAATCGCCGTCGTGTTAAAAAGCAAGGACACCTGGACAGACACAGCAGTGTTGCTAAACTATGGGTTTAAATACTTCCGACAGATCGCTTTTGCCAAAGAAAATGAAGTTGTTACTACTATTGCCGTATCAGGTGGAAAACAAGAGAAGGTTGACCTCGTTGCCAGCGCCCCACTTGCCGTGGTGGTAAAAAAGTCAGACAAGGTAGAGTCAAAGGTTGACTTGGATGCACCAAAGAAAGTTTCTGCACCAGTCAAGAAAGGCGAGAAAATAGGCACAATAACTGCTTGGGTCAACGGCAAGAAATTAGGCTCTGTGGATTTGTGTGCCGCCACAGAGGTAGAACGAACCCTATGGGCAACAGCGTGGCTATGGATAAAGACACTTATAACAAGTACATTAATCTTCTCATTGGGAATTATAGCATATGGAACAGCGGTTGCAAAAATTGCTCGCCGCCGCAGGCGTCGCCTCGCGGCGCGAAGCTGAAAATTTGATACTGGCCGGGCGTGTAGCAGTCAACGGCAAAGTAATTACCCAACTTGGCGCAAAAGCCGATCCAGATAAAGATAAAATTACTGTTGACGAAAAGCTAGTAGACCTGCATCCTCAAAAAGTCTATGTTCTTCTAAATAAGCCCCGAGGATATACTTGCACTCGGCGAGATCCACATGCGGCAAAGGTCATCACCGACTTGGTAAAGGGCGTTGGCGTGCCGTTATACCCAGTTGGCAGACTTGATGTTGAGACCGAAGGCCTTATAATTCTAACAAATGACGGCGACTTTGCCTACAAAATCACCCATCCAAAGTTTAAAGTGCCAAAAACATATCATGCAGAGGTCAAAGGGCTAATAACCCAAGATGCTATTCGTCAGCTTAGACATGGCGTTAGACTCGACGATGGAATCACCCAACCTGCTTTGATAAAAAAAGTAGCATTGAATACTGCTAGGTACACCAGTAGCGTTGATATAGTCATCCATGAAGGAAGAAAACGACAGATACGTCGAATGTTCGACGCAATAGGCTATCCTGTGATTAAGCTAACTCGCACAAAAATAGGAGGGCTTGAAATTCGCGGTCTCCGTCCTGGCGAATGGCGATTTCTCACCCCAGAGGAGGTCGGCAACCTTCTCGCCGTGGCATCATGATTATGCACAGACTTGCAATAATTTTTGCACTTTTCTACTTTGCCTCTGGACTTGCCTATTCAACACACTACCCACTTAGGGTAAAAGACTCCAGAGGAAAGACAGTCACCATCACAAGAGAACCAAAGCGCATAGTTTCCCTTGCTCCTAACAACACTGAGATACTATTCGCTCTTGGCTTAGGCAATCGTGTAGTTGGCGTAACTAAATACTGCAATTATCCGCCCGCTGCCCGAAAAAAGCCCAAAGTTGGCGACCGAATCACAAGCGTTGAGAAAGTTATAGCCCTCAAACCCGACCTTGTATTAGCACATGGATTCCTTAACGATGAAGCAATTCGCTCGATTGAACGGCACAACATAAAGGTTTTTGCACTTGACCCAAAAACTATTGGCGAAGTAGTAAGGGATATTCGGCTTGTTGGTCTAATTACCAATCGTGAGCGAGAAGCAAAAAAAGTCACAAACAAAATAAGCAGTGCAAAGCGGTTGGTTGCAAGACAAACTGCAAGTATAAAATCAAAACCTAGAGTGCTTGTCGCTGTGCAAGCCGACCCACTTTGGGTGGCAGGGCCAAAGACCTTTGTTGACGAGATGATTGCCATTGCAGGCGGGGTCAATATTGCACACGATGCCAAGCCTGGCTTCAATCAATTCTCCATCGAGCTAGCGGTGAGCAGAGACCCTGAAATAGTCATAGGAACCACAAAAGGTGACAAAGAGATATTTTCGCGCGGAGTATGGAAGACTACAAGTGCGATACGAAAGCAACGCATATTTGAAATTGACCCAGACCTTCTTTTCCGACCCGGGCCAAGGCTTGCGCAAGGCATCCTAGCCATTGCAAAGATAATACACGCCAAAACAAACAGATGATAATATTCGCCATGCCGATGTCCACATCTGACAAGGAAAATATTCGCCTAAATCTTCCGTTCAGGCTAGCAGGTTTAACAGTAATCCTGCTTGCATTGCTGACGGCAGCAGCTATCCTAAGTTCTAGCCTAGGAGCAGTCTATGTACCACCAGGACAGGTGGCAAAAGTAGTCGCCAACCATTTCATGGGAGAAACCTATTTCGACGTCCCAAGGGAAACTGACCAGATAATCTGGCAGATTCACATTCCTCGGATGATTCTTGGAGCACTAATAGGGATGTCACTTGCCATGGCAGGCGCGGTGCTTCAAGGGCTCCTGCTGAACCCACTTGCCGACCCCTATATAATCGGGGTATCAGCCGGAGCAGCAGTTGGCGCGGGACTCGCCATGTTATCTGGTCTTTCGGAATTACTCCTTGGCTTTGGGGTGCCCCTGCTGGCATTTCTCTTCGCACTTTCGGCGGTCATAACAGTCTACATGCTTGCACACAAAGGCGGTAAGGTTTCCATCCTTTCGTTTATATTGGCCGGCATTGTGGTAGGTTCATTCATGTGGGCTATGCTGACATTAATTTTGGTCGCCGCACCAAATCAGGGCCTTGAACGCATAATATTTTGGACAATGGGTAGCCTTGCGGGGTCAGATCCATGGGCAAGGGTAATTGTGCTGACGCCATTTGCCTTTCTTGGCTTCTTTGGTCTCTATGTATTTGCCCGAGATTTAAACCTCTTCGCGCTTGGCGAAGAATCAGCCAGATATTTAGGAGTGGAGGTTGAATCACTCAAGCGCATATTGATTGCGATTGTTGCCCTTGTTACAGCAGCTGCAGTATCAGTTAGTGGAACAATTGGGTTTGTAGGGCTGATGATACCACACATCACTAGAAGGCTTGTTGGAGCCGACCACCGTATACTCATACCTTGTTCAGCCCTGATTGGGGCTGTGTTTATGATAATGGCAGATGCAGCAGCTCGGTCAATCATGGCGCCAACGGAAATACCAGTGGGCGCGATTACTGCGTTGTTCGGAGCGCCGTTTTTCTTATATTTACTAAGGAAAACAGGATAGGCCAGCAACTTTCTATGGTTGCATCAAACAAAACCATAAAACATCAAATTATCTGATTGCCAATCTCTTGTTAGCTTATCTGAAAACAAGTCGCAAATAATACTATGAATAAAAAGAAAACAATCCGACCTTTAAGCATCGTAATCATACTAATCATTTTAGGCGTGATAATCTATCTTGCAATTCCTCGACCCACCTTAGTCGATGCTGTCAGGGTTCGGCGAGGTGATTTAATGGCCGAGCTTTCTACCACTGGAGTGGTAGAATCGGAAATGTCCGACATCGCTCCCAAAATCATTGCACGCGTATCCGAGCTTCTTGTTCAAGAAGACCAACTTGTACGGCGTGGACAAGTGCTTGCTGTTCTTGATAGGTCGGAACTAGAAGCTCAAGTTAGGGAAGCTCGCTCGGCACTTTCAGCAGCCCTGGAAGATCTCTCACGCTCTGAAAAAGCAGTCCACCTGCAGTTGCAACAATCCTCAGCTTCTATTGCAAGAGCAAAGGCGGCCCTGCATGCAGCCGAGGCGCAACTCGCCGACATAGCAAAAGGACCTCGTCCGCAAGAAATCGAACAAGCCCAGAACAATGTCAACCAAACCCGTGCCGAAGCCGAAAGGGCAAAAGCAGATCTTGAGCGAGCAGAAAAGCTGGTAAAGCGAGGCGCAATTGCTCCCCAGCAACTCGATGCCGCGCAAACTGCCGCCAAGGTAGCAAATGCCAGGCTCGCAGCTGCTGAGGCACAACTTGAATTGCTCAAGCAGGGTTCAAGGCCAGATGAAGTTCGCGCAGCCAGGGCGCAGGTGTCGGCCGCCCGAGCAGGACTTTTGGAAGCAAAAGCATCTGCAGAAACAGTTGCCATTCGCAAAAGCGAAGCCGCAATCGTCCGTTCGAATGTCGAGCGTGCCAAAGCAGCTCTTCAAGCAGCTCAGGCTCAACTAGGCTACGCTGTTATTCGCTGTCCATTCGACGGAATTGTTGCCCGAAAGCATCTTGAGAAGGGCGAAATAGCAGGACCTCAAATACCAATCTATACCATAGCTGACATTCGCAAAATATGGGTCACCGCAGAAGTAGACGAAGAGGACATGGCTTCCATTGCACTCGGACAGCGGGTAGTCATAAGCACCGATGCTTTCCCAGGAAAGGTAGCTCGAGGAACCGTCGTTCGCATTTCACCAATAGCCGAGCCAAAAGCAGTTGGCCGAGTAAGAGCAAAGATTGTGCGTGCAAAAATAATCGTCAACTACTCAGAATTCCTGCTTAAACCTGGGATGGAAGTGGATATAAGCGGCAGCGTTCTAATTGGGCGTAATCAACTACTTGTTCCAAACGACGCACTTCTTCAAGTCGGGAAGGAATACCAAGTCTTCGTTATAAAGGGCGGTCGGGCATATCCAAAAACAGTGACCCCTGGCTTGTCAAACTATGAATATACTGCAATCTCGAGGGGCCTTAGGCCTGGCGAGCTTGTCATTGTATCGCGGCCGGAGCAACTTAAACCTGGTTGGCTTGTTCGAGTACGGAGGCAAACCAGTGCAACAAGATGACGGTCCCCTGGTCGAACTAGACGGTGCTGCAAAGACCTACACAATGGGTAAAGTAATCGTCCAAGCGCTCAAGCCAACGTGGCTGAAAATCGAACGCGGCAAGTTTGTTGTGATACTTGGGCCAAGCGGGTCTGGAAAAACCACTGTGCTGAACTTGATTGGCGGAATTGACAGACCTACTGAAGGCCGCGTACTGTTTGAAGGCCGGGACCTAACCGAAATGACCGAAGACGAAATTACTGAATACAGACGCAAATGCGTTGGTTTTGTCTTTCAATTTTTCAATCTTATACCAACTTTGACTGCAAGAGAGAATGTTGAGTTTGTAGCCGAATTAGTAGAAAACCCAGCCGACGTAATGGAAGTACTGAGTGAAGTTGGTCTTGCTGACCGTGCCGACCATTTTCCTAGCGAGCTATCGGGCGGCGAGCAGCAGAGAGTTGCGATTGCCAGGGCGCTCGTAAAAAACCCCCCTCTTCTTTTAGCAGACGAACCCACAGGAAATCTTGACTACGAAACAGGCAAACACATACTGTCATTGATGCGCAAGATTAACCAATCTAGGGGAATTACTGTAGTGATTGTTACACACAATTCAGCAGTAGCTGAAATAGCCGACCGTGCGGTATTTCTTAGAAGTGGCGAGATAGTCAAAACCAAAGTGAATGAACATCCCTTGGACCCAGAAGAACTGAAATGGTAATTAGCAAGCTCACCTTAAAACTAATTCGCGACATACGCTTCTCTCCGTGGCTTTTTCTGGGAATTATGGTTATGGTCGCTTCAGGAATTGCCCTCTACGATGCAACATACCTTTCGTACTACAACCTAGGTCGCTCGTATAATCTCTCCTACGAAAAGCTAAACCTGGCTGACTTCACTGTTGATGTTCAATCTGCGCCCCAAGAAATTACTAACCAAATTAAACGCATTCCAGGTGTGATGCGCATAGAGGGACGTTTTATCGAAGAATTGGGAATAGAACAAAAGCTATCTGCGAAGCGCGTAATCGGGCGAATCGTGTCAATTCCAGACAAAGGTCAACCAGCGGTCAATACTCTCAAAATCATCAGAGGCCACATGCCCGCGCTTGGCAATAAGAGGGAACTACTGCTCGAAGCAGGGTTTGCAAAATATCATGGGTACAAGCCTGGCGATGTAATTTATCCGATTGTGGATGACGATAAAGTAAAGTTCCGCATATCTGGAATTGCTATGAGCCCTGAATATATTGTCGTCGTTCGAAGCAGGGACAATCCAATACCGATGCCCGAACAATTTGGAGTAATGTTTATACGAAAGGAGATTGTTGACCGTCTGTTTGGAAGCTCTGGAACTATAAACCAAGTGGCTGTCAAAATTTTTCCAGGTGCCAATAGGTCCAAAATCATGCGGCAAGTTGAGCAGGTTCTCCGACCTTATGGAGCCGAGGAACCGC
This sequence comes from Armatimonadota bacterium, assembly GCA_023511795.1. Taxonomy (NCBI): domain Bacteria; kingdom Bacillati; phylum Armatimonadota; species Armatimonadota bacterium. The sequence continues at coordinate 170,224 of JAIMAU010000004.1, forward strand.
TTCCTAAGGAAAATCAACCAAGCTACGAAATGCTTAACCTTGACCTTCGTGCTCTCCGCAACCTAGCCATATTTTTCCCAGTGCTCTTTCTTGGGATGGCAAGCCTTAGCATATACAATCTGCTCAGCCGGATGGTTTACGCGCAAAGGCCACAAATTGGGTTTATGCGAGCAACAGGATACTCAAGAAAGGCTGTGCTTAGGCATTACGTTGCTTTTTCGCTATTAATAGGCATTCTTGGTTCATTATTTGGCAGCTTATTAGGCTACCGTATGGGCGAATATATTACAAACCTTGATGTGTCACAGCTTAGCGTACCATATGTTGATATCCAACCGCGCTTCGAAGTAATGATGATTGGATTTTTGATATCTATCATAGTAAGTTTGCTTGCTGGGCTAGTTCCAGCCCTCACGGCATCGCAAATGACACCTGCAGAGGCCATCCGCCCTGAAATTCCAATGGCGGGCAGAGTACCTATTTTTGAAAACCTCCTACCAGCCCTCAAGCAGCTTTCTTATACCTGGCGCCTCCCATTACGCAATCTCCTAAGAAGACCAAAGCGCACAATATCAACGATTCTAGGTGTTGCTTCATCAATTACACTTATCCTTGTGACTTTGGGATTAATAGATTCTTCAAAAGCGCTGGTAAGCTTCTACTTTGACCGCTTGCTAAAGTACAACTTGCTAGTCGGTTTTGTCACTATACAAAATGAGTCTCCGCTGGGCTTAGTTCGAACGTGGAAAGGTGTTGAGCGAGCAGAACCATTTCTGCAAGTACCGGTTAAATTCATACACAATGGCAATCACAAGTTCGGACTCATCTTTGGGGTTGATCCAAATACCCGCCTGCTGAATCCCATATCTTTTGAAGGCAAGCGAATATCTGTGCCAAAGAAAGGCATACTCGTCGGGGACTTGCTTGCAATAAAATTAAATTTAACACCCGGCCAATACGTAACCATTACACTTCCAAAGAAGACCACCCCCCAGTTGCCAATTTCAGAAGAAGGTGGGGTGCAAGTATCAAGATTTCGCAATGATGTATTTTCCCGGAGCCGGGGGTTGCAAGAGATAACTTTTAAAACATTAGTTCCCGTTGTCAATCGATCGTTCCAACCGATTGGCAACATCGCGATAATGTCAATTTTCGAAACCCGCCACATTTTTGGAAAAGAACTCGAGCTTCCTCTGCACGCAATAAATGCAATACTCATAAAGGCAGACGACCGATATGTTTCTGCAATACAACGACGGCTTTATGACCTACCAAACGCAGCCTCTGTTGCCAACCTCAAGGACATGAGGTATGAGATTAATGAAATGATGAAAACTCTAAACATATTCACAGATGTAATGCTCATGTTTGCAATTGCCCTTGCGTCAATTATTATATTCAACGCCACAACGATGAACATCCTGGAACGTACTAGGGAATTTGCTTCTATGAGGGCACTAGGCGTAGGGAGCTGGAAAATTGCGGCTATGGTAACAATTGAAAATTTAAGCACATGGGTTGCAGGAACAATCATTGGCCTGCCAATTGGTCGCCAATTGGCAGATTACTTTGTAAAATTATATACTAGCGAAGCCTTCCATATGCAAACTGTAATCTTTAGCAGAACCTATGCATGGACCCTAGTCGGGATTCTCGCCGCTGTCTTAATTTCACAAATCCCTGGAATACGCTACCTCATGACTCTCGACCTCGCCTCTGCAACCAAAGAGGTCAGCGGCTAAAATAATTTAATTAAAAAACCTATTTCTATGGATGCTTGCGGACTATTCGGACAATATCCGCTACAAACTTGCCGATATAAGGAACTACTTCGAGGCGGCTGAGAATCCATAGAATTAACGCTAATATCAATGTCGCTCCTATGGCTCCACCAAGGCCTCCGAGTACTCCATTAACAAAACTAAGCATCGCCATCCTTCGAGGGTTTAGAAGAAACTGAATGTATTGCTGTAACTTAAGCTTCTCTATCAAATTAGTTAGGCGGTTAATCTCTCGTATTAGCAAGCTAATTTTGTCATCTAACCGTTTAATCTCATCCAAAAGGTCTCTGAAATCTTGCCCAGACATTACCCGATTTCCCTTGTAGGTATCAATTTCATCTTGCTTTTTATGTCGGGACTTGACTTAGTATTCCCAATTTAAAGGTAAAATTCCAAAAGGATATCTGTAGCATTCGACTCATGTGCATCAAAACAATCTCGAGGTTAGCCAATCTAGCAATTCTGTGGCTAAAAAATTAAAGCGCAGTAATTAGCAGTAATTAAAGGAACTGGGAGAAAATGGAAGAAGAACAAGGACGACTCGTCTATCTACCTGAGTATCAACACTGGCGTACAAGTCCATGGTGGAAAGTAATGCTCATAGGGCTGGCGCTATACGGAGTTGGCATTACAATACTTGCGCTAACCAAAAATTTCAAACTTTTGCCAGCCGTTGTGCTTCTTGGAACCTTCATTATGCCTGTTACGTATGTTACCTTCTTCTATAATCATCGCGTGTTAAGCCAGATAACAATACTAACACTGGGCCTTACTTTCTTCTATGGCGGAATTCTTGGCATTTTTGCTGCTGCCCTATTGGAACCTTTATTTATTCGGCAACTCAATTTCTATTCTTCGTTTAAAGTTGGTCTAATTGAAGAATTTGCAAAAATACTTGGAGTACTGGCTATTGCTCGCCATCGGCGCCATGATTCAGAAATGGACGGATTGATTCTTGGTGCAGCAGCAGGAATGGGCTTTGCTTCACTTGAAAGCGCAGGATATGCCTTTGTGGCTTTCCTACACAGTCAAGGCAATCTATCAGTTATGACTGCTGTTACTCTCATCCGGGGAGTACTAACGCCACTCGGGCACGGAACGTGGACAGCTATTCTCGCTGGAGTGCTGTTTCGGGAAAGTACCGAGCGAAAATTCACCATTGATTGGCAAGTTATAGGAACTTATCTTTTTGTTTCAGTTCTGCATGGCCTATGGGATGGATTGCCATTTGCGATGGCTTCTCTAAACCTAGTAGGCATTGAGTTTCTTATTGGCGAGCTTGTTGTTGGGGGAATTGGAATTTTCGTTCTTGCTCGCATGTGGCGCGAGAGCCGACGACTACAAATAATCCGCTATCTGGAAGCTGGACTAATCAATCAACGACGTGCAGCCTAGGAGAGCTAGCAGACGTATATTTTACATGTCGTTAATTCTCCTGTGGGAAAGTGCCGGCCAATGCAAGAAAACAACTTTCAACCGAACCTACCGGTCCGTTATCTTCCGAAGTAATTCAACATAGAATTTGTAGTTTTCAAATGGAACATCCGGAGGCACAGAATGATCAATCGCCGGAATGTAACCACCTTCATCCATCAATCGTGGGACTTTTCGTAATAACTCATGCTCAATCTCCGCCTTTCCTTTGGCTAGAACACGCTTATCTATACCGCCCCACAAAACCAGGTTGCGCCCATATTTCTCGCGGATTGGAATCGGCTCCATGCCCGCTGCAATTTCCAAAGGAAAGAAGACATTCACTCCAGCCTCGATGAACAAGTCAAGAAGCGGCAGATTGTCGCCATCCGAGTCCACAATAATATTGTTTATCCCTTTTGAGCGTATGGAAGCGATAACTTCTTTATAATACGGAAGCACAAACTCTCTGAATATATTTGGGCCGACGAGCGGACCATTTTTAAAAGCCATATCTTCCCAAATGTAAACAAAGTCTAACTCGACGTTCGGAAGGGTACGGTCGAATACACCGATATAGAAATTTGCCCAATGCTCCATTATGTCATGTACCAGTGCAGGATCATCATAATAAACATAGGCAAGCTTTTCTTCGCCAAAGAGGTTTCGTGGGAAACCATATCCTCCACATATTGCCATACCAACAGGATTTGACCTATTCGCAATCTTCTTCCTGAGCTCATCCCAATTCGGATAACGTTCTGGGTCAGAAGGGTTGAGACGCCACTTTAGATTTTCCCAATCCTTTCTCTCGGAGACTGGAAACTCGATAAACTGTGACATTGAGAGTTCTGCGTTATCTTTTCGGTCGCGCTTTACTATTCCCTGTCCATCTCGGTAAGTAATGGTAAATTCGTCTTCTTCCAGCACCTGATACTCAAACGGAGGTCTGTAGGGGTTATGAGTAAAGCCAGCATCCACTTGGATAAATTCCCAAGCATCCATCTCAAAATACTGCTCCGGCCGCATTCCCTTCGGCAAACCCTCTTGCCACCACCGCTGGACCGTAGAATTCCAAAAACCAAGACAATCCCATCGCGGCGGATGATCTACTTGTTCAAAGTTACATGTCTTTAAAAAGCGTTCGCGTGCGTTCAAACCTCTCTCCTCAGGTGAATTTCTACTTCCTTGCAAGATTCAAACTTACCTCCGCAACCCTACGGCGCAGGTCGTCAAGATATTTTGACAACGTGGCGGTAGAAATGTGCTTCTCTGCAATTGACTGCAAGTCGGAAAATGCGTTTCTAGCTTCCTCCAGCACCAACTTCGCACTAGAAGTATCCTTACCAGACTTCTCTGCTTCCGATACAAGCCGGCCCAGAAGGTGAAGAGCACGGAAGTCTTCGTGCCCTTTCCAAAAAGCCTCCCAACGACGTGACGGCACAGGCCCGTTTAAACCAGGGTAAACAGTTGAGAATGTAGCTAGGCGCTCATTTTTTATATTTGCTGACTCCCAAGGTATCTCACCCCACCACATATGAGCAAAGTATCCCCAGCCTGTAAGGCCATGGCGGAATGATTGCCAGGCAAGCGAACGGTAATAACCTACTGGATCTAGACGTTTAGAGTCGCCGCTACATACATAAAGCCATATTTCCTTGCCAGTGTTCCTCATGAAATTGCGAGCGTCTTCGTCCTCTATCACAGGACCGCGAGGCACCCAAATATCAACCGCGTCTTTTATCAGCTTCAGGCGCTCGACCTCGGTAAAGTTTGCCGTAACCAATATCCTTGCCTTTGGGTCGGCCTCGCGGACCAAGCGGCCAATATCTGCGTGGATTTTGAGCTTCGCCTGTGATGCGGGCTCATCAACAAGCTCGAATGCAAAATCATTGTAATCTAAGCCAAGAGATTTCAAATGGCCAACCCAATCTCGAAACCAGTTAACGAAACCCCTCCTGTATTCGGGACCCATATATTCGAAGCCGGCCTTCTTAGCCACATTGTCGTAGAATAATCCAATACTATATATGCCGGCAACCATTCCATATGATTTATATGCGGCAACCAACTCATCATGCTTTGTATAGTCTATTGGCTTTGCAAGGTTGCCTTCTTTGTCAAATGTTGGCATCACGAGATTTGGGCTGATAAGGAAGACATTCACACCGTGCTCAACAGCATCCCTAAGATACGCCTGAGGATTTGCCTGCGCCCAAGATATTTTCAGTATGTCGCCCCACGTGCAAATCCATGGCTTCGGCTCGCGAGGTAGATCCAACGGATAGATTGTAAAGCTTACCTTCACCTTTTGTTCAGGTCCTCCTGTCAGCGGCTTGACGCTTAGAAAACCTGTGTAATCTCCTGCCTCCAAACCATCGGTTTTAACCACAAGGAACACTTGGCTGCTTTGCTCCGAAGGAATCGTCAATCTGCCTGCTTCGTCTATAAGCGGAAGCGCATCGCCGACAAAGGTTTCGGCCTCAGCATCTTCTTTAACAAACACGCATGTTCGAATCTGCACATGGTCCGCTGGAATATTTCCTGTAGATTGGTCAATGACTATTCGGAAATCGAGCGTTGAGTCGCTTAAATTTGTTATATTGAAAGCCATGTACACTTTCTCGCCGCGGTATGCTATGGCATGAACTTCAGGAGACGGTTGGATATCTTTCGGAATATCATAGGGCTTCAACTGCGTCCAAGGGTCAGCAGGCCATATGGCAAACTCACGGCCTGGTTCGACAGCAATTTTTAGTTTCTTGATTTTGGCGTGGAACTCGGTGATAGATAAACAACGCTCAAGTTCGTCAAGAGATCTTGACATCCCTGCAAGCTGACCGGAAGTCGCCTCTGGAATGTATTGCACAGACTTGAATACGGCATCGCGTCGTGCTTTGAGCGCTTCAAAGCTGGCAGCTAGACTATCCGTCATGTCTTTTGGCATTCTTCTTAAATACAACTCTAGGGTTCTCAATCTTGCAGAAATCTCCGCAAGCCTTGTTCTAATAAGAGGAACATCATAAGGCCGTAAAATCCTATAGAAAGGCTTGCCCCCGACCGAAGCTTCGAGAACAGCCGTAAGCCTACCTTCCTCTCTAAACTCATCAACAAGGTGGAACTTTTGAGAGGAATGAGGTTCTATCGAAAGCGTAATCTCTCGTATTGTTTTTGGAAGAGCTTCCATTAAATAAGTTTCCATGCGCATTTGGAGCGACTTATTAGTAGTATTCGTCACTTCCCCGCTGCGTTCAACAACACCGTTCGGTGAAGCTAGAAACTGCTTGATGTTTATGACGGGAACATCGGTACCGAAAACAAGCATTCCAAAGTTATCCGGCTCGTGAAAGCCTGCTTTCACCGGCGACCAAGAACTAAACTCGCCGCTCGACCTACTCTCGCGACTAAAGTTGACTTTCCAGCGTGTACCAGGCTCTGGCGAAGAACCAAAAACGGAAAAGGGTATTTCTATTTCAGCAGACCAGCCATCCCTTCGCAGAGAAACCGCCGCCTTCCAATCAGCGTTCCAAGAGCTATCAGTTTGCGTTGGCTTAGGCTTTATAGCGTCATACATTGTCCCTGAAATACCCACGGCGAAGTGATAATAAGATTGCATTTCGCGCTCAGGTTGGATGAAAACCTCAACACAATCGGCGCGAAAGATGTCGCTATCCCGCTCTTCGAGCCTGCCAACGACTCTAGGCATCTTCTCCTCGTGGCAATCGAAGGCTATATAAAGCATGCGCTCAGAATAACAAACATAGATTTGCGTATCTTGAGTTGGCATGCGCCAAGTACGCATTAAGAGAGTGTAAGGTACTTTCGTTGCCAGTCCCCACTCATCATCACTTAGCCGGCCGTCAATCGCTATCGGTCGAGTAATCCTCGGAATGGTCAGCAACGGCGATGATGATTTGGGCTCCTCCGCATTTGCTGGAATTTGAGCAAGAACAACTTTGGCGAATACAATTAGTGAAATGGTTTTCAGCGCAACCCTTCGTGCACCCATCTATGTTACCTTTCAGCCCTTTATGCCCGTCATTGTTATTCCTTGAATGAAGGTTCGCTGTGTGAAGAAGAAAAGTATGACAATGGGAATAGTTACGACTGTTGACACAGCCATGAGCATCCCCCAATAGGAACCGTACTGGCTTGAAAACATCGCCAATCCAAGTGAAAGTGTATATTTCGACTGATCAAAGAGGTAGATTAGAGGTCCGAGATAGTCATTCCACGCACCCATAAAGCTAAACAGTGCTACTGTCGCCAGCGCCGGTTTCGAAAGGGGCACTATCACTCCTCGGTATATCTGAAGTTCCGAACAGCCATCGATTCGTGCCGCATCAGTCAAGTCTTTAGGAATAGACATAAAGAACTGCCGGAGGAGGAAAATTAGAAATGCGTTGCCAAGAAACGACGGCACTATCAGTGGGAGAAATGTATCTATCCAGCCAAGCTTGGTAAAAATAGTAAACAATGGAACCATCACTACCTGATAAGGAAGCATCATAGTGCTGAGGAGAAGGAAAAAAACGAAATCTCTTCCTCGCCAAGGTATTATTGCAAGCCCATATGCTACAAGTGAACAAGAAAGCAATGCGCCAATAACGTTGGATACCGAAATAATTAGCGTATTCCTCAAATAGGTAAAAAACGGGACAAAAGTTAAACCCTCGGTATAGTTCGACCACTTAAGTGGATGCGGAATCCACACCGGCGGTATTCGGAAAATTTGGTTTTCAGTCTTAAGAGATGTTGTTATCAACCAGTAAAATGGCAGAAAGAAAGCCACGCTGAAGATAATCAGCGCGCAATAGGTTGCAATTCGTAATACTTTGCTTTCCCTCGCCATAGCCTAGCGTCCTCCATAGTAAACATATCGTGCCGATGTCTTAAAAATTAGCAGGGTAGCTGCCATAATAAGCATAAAAAGCAGCCAAGCCATTGCACAAGCGTACCCCATTTTGAAAAACTGGAATGCATTTTGGAACAAGTACATAGAAAACATCATCGTCGAGTTTACAGGACCGCCCGTTCCGCGAGTCATAACCCATGCCTGAGTGAAATATTGCAGACTACCTATGACACCCATAACAGCAGTAAAGAAAATGTATGGACTCATAAAAGGTATTGTTACGTGACGCGTTTTCTGCCAGCCGGTTGCTCCATCGAGACTTGCCGCCTCATAAAGCTCATGAGGCACGTCTTGAAGTCCCGCAAGATAGATTACAACCCATGCGCCCACACCCCAGACGCTCATTAGAATCAGAGCGGGTTTTGACCAGCGCGGGTCGGCAAGCCATCCTGGACCATTAATTTGTGGGAGGCCAACTGCTGCGAGAATCTTGCCGAACCCTTCTATTATTGCGTTTACTAGGCCGTTCTCGGGATTTAGAATCCATAGCCAGAGTACCGAGCTTGCAACCACAGGAACTATCGACGGGAGGTAGAAAATAGTGCGGAAGAACGCAAGCCCCCGCACTTTCGCATTCAAGAGAACAGCTAGTGCAAAAGCGGTGATAATCCCAAGTGGGACAGCAAACACTGTATAATAAACAGTGTTCCAGAGTGCCTCGCGCAAGAGGCGGTCATGAAGCATGAATTCGTAATTTCCCATCCCTATCCACACAGGCGGCTTGAGTCCTGTATATCGGCAGAAGGAATAATATAGGGATGCGGCCATAGGATATAGTGTGAACCCAACAAGCCCCAGCAATGCGGGAAGAGTAAAGAGTAGCCCATTCCGCATATTTACCTTTTCAATTCGGCTTGTTCTTTTGAACCTTTTCATACTCTGAAGCCACGCCTCTAATTAATACTTGCTACTTCCCGATATATCTTAACTACACGTCGTGCAGTTGCATCCCAATTGAATGTCTTTGCGCGCTTTAACCCCCGAGCAGATAATTCGGACCTTAGTGACATGTTTGATAGCACCTCCGCCATTGCGTCCGCTAGTGCTTCCGGTGTTGGGTCAACGGCTAATCCTGCGTCGCCAATGACTTCCGGCAGAGCTGAGAGATTGCTTGTAATAACAGGCACCCCGCACGCCATTGCCTCCAACGCGGGGAGACCAAATCCTTCGTATACCGAAGGATAGACGCTGAGGTCGGCCGCATTGTAGAAATGTGGCAAATCCTCATTGGACACGACTCCGGTCAGCATCAAGTCTTCCGAGATTCCAATGGAATCAGCCAGCCTTAATAGCTGGCGGTCCTGTCCACGGTGATTTCCCAATATGACAAGTTTGTGCTTTATTGGCAAGATTCCTTTTAGAATCCCAAAAGCACGAATAAGGGAATGGATATTCTTCCTTGCAGGAATCACCCCAACGGTAACAATAAACGACTGGCTTATAGAATACTTTTCTTGAATAATTTTCTTTGAATAAGCTTTATCGAGTGGCTGGAATTGTTCTTCTACCCCTGGATAGACAACCTCAATTTTCTCCGGCGGCACGCAATACAATTCTATCATCTCGCTCTTTGTGAAATTTGAAAGCACAAGTATCCTTGCCGCTCGACGCGCTCCAATTCTCATGCCTAGGTCAAGGAGAAACCGGTCTTTGAATGAAAAGAATTGTGGACACCGTCGGAATGATACATCATGAACAGAAGTAATTATTGGACATGGGGCATATGGGGGCATTGAGTATTGAACATGTGCAACTTGTACCCTATCTTTTCCTAGCATACGCGGGAATGACCACAAGCACCAGTCCCGGCCAGTCAATGCGCTTAGCTGACGAACTGCGAAACCACTAGTTTCTGATGGATTGGGTGGCGGAAGCTTCGAAAATGTATAAAGGAGATATTCATCCTGATGGCCCTCATTAATTCTGGAAATGCCTCCAATTAAACCGCGCCAATACGTCCGGTCGCCGGAGAATCCACCCTGGATGAGGCGAGCATCAATCCCTATTTTCATTTTTCGACCACCGGGCGAGGCATCTTGCAATGCGCAAGATAGGAATCAATGACTTTTTCCACGCCATCATCCAAGCGAATCTCCCCAGCATCAAGCCAAATTGCGCGGCTCGCCACTTCGCGCACTGCTTTCATATCGTGAGATACAAAAATAATTGTCTTGCCTTTGTTTTGAAACTCGCATACTTTTTCGTAGCATCTTTGCTGGAATGCTTCATCACCAACCGCCAGGACCTCATCAACGAGTAGTATGTCTGGGTCCACTTGCACTGCTATTGAGAACCCCAGGCGCATTACCATACCGGAAGAATACGTGCGAAGTGGTGCATCGATGAACCGCTCCAGTTCAGCAAACTTGACTATCTCGTCCATCCGACGACGGACCTCCTTGCGTGGGAGACCCAAGATAGATGCATTTAGATATATATTCTCAATCCCGGTCAAGTCAGGATGGAAACCTGCCCCAAGCTCAAGCAGTGCAGAAACTCGTCCTTTTACTTCAACTAAGCCGGATGTAGGCTTGTAAACAGACCCTATAATCCCTAGAAGAGTGCTCTTGCCCGAACCATTTTCTCCAATTACAGCAAGCGTCTCACCAGATTGAACTGAAAAGCTAATCCCCTTGAGGGCATAAATGATCTCATATTTTGGTCTGCGGAACGAGAGCACTAGCGATTTAAGAGTGCCAAATCTATCATGGTATAGACGAAATGTTTTTGTAAGGTTTTCAATACGTATGATTTCCATATTTAAAGTAACTCAGCAAACAGCCACTTCTTGCGATTGAAAAAGGTATAGCCAGCAATAAAAATTAAAAGTGAAGTTACTGCCGCAAGTCCAAGGTATGTGTAATTCATCCCTAGGTCTCTTATTTCACCAACGTTGAATGGAGGTAGAAGAAGCTTTCGATATGCAATCATTAACATTGAGAGCGGATTTAGATAGAAAAACTTCAGCACAAGCCCCTGGTATGCCGCTGGTATTTTATCCGAATAGTAAATCTGCTCAACAAGAAAAATGATTGGAGTACCATAAAATGCCACTGTAAGAAGCACAGTCATCATGTATTTGATATCTTCATAAAATACATTAAGACATGATATAAACAGTGATATCCCAAGCGTTAGGATAAGCTGGATGAGCACAACAACCGGCAGTAGTAACCAAGTTAGCAAGATGGGAGTTCCCAACACTAGTAAGTAAATAAAGAAAAGGCCGAGTGCCAAAATAAAATGCACTAGATTTGACAAAACAATTGAAACAGGAAGCGCCTCTCGCGGAAAGTATGTCTTCTTTACCAAGTCACCATGCATTAAAACTGACATACTCGAATCGAGAAGCGACATTTGAAAGAAGGTCCATGGCAAAAAAGCACAAAGCAAATATGCGGAATAGTTTGGAATCTTTACATTCATTATAAATTTGAACACTATGGTAATTGTCGCAACCTGGAGAAGTGGATTAGCGAGCGACCAGAAAAATCCTAAAACTGAGTTCTTATACCTGACTCGTATGTCACGTATGACAAGATTTAACACTAGCTCTCGGTATTTCCAAAGTTCTGCTAGCTCTCTAATCATCCGCTGGCCTCCTATCGGCCTCCTCGCGAACAGGCACAAGTAACTTCATCAGCTCCGCGCCAGGAATCAAAACCTTTCGCTTTCCTGCAACACGGTAGGCATTAACCTTTCCCTGGCGAATATACGAGCGAATAGATGATTGACTGACCTTAAGGTAATTTGCGGCTTGCTCGATGGTATAGAGATCAGGGAATTCGTCTGCCATATTGTCCTCACAGATACTAGCATGCGGCAACAGGCTGTTAGTTCAAAAACTAAACATGGTTACCATCCGTAGTATAGCGTTATTGATATTAGTTGTCAAATCTTGACGGAATAAAGTAGCAAATTAGAACAAATGATATATGGAACGTTTTAGTCGGCTTTCAATTTCGTCGCAAATAGTCTATAGATAAAATAGATGCCTTATTTAAAGCTGGAGTTTTAACAAAAAACTATGGTTTTTATACCTGCTCAAC